>JAYTAK010000179.1:0-4746 GCA_043737515.1 Candidatus Kuenenia sp.
CCGTGGTTCCATCGGGCGTCAACGCCACGGACAAGACCGTATTCGTATGTCCTTCGAGAGTTGCGTTACACGTGTGTGTTTTGAGGTCCCAGACTTTGACGGTGTTGTCACCGGCGCCCGAGACGGCCGTGGTTCCATCGGGCGTCAACGCCACGGACCAGACCGTATTCGTATGTCCTTCGAGAGTTGCGGTACACGAGTGTGTTTTGAGATCCCAGACTTTGACGGTGTTGTCATCGGCTCCGGAGACGGCCGTGGTTCCATCGGGCGTCAACGCCACGGACAAGACCCGATTCGTATGTCCTTCGAGAGCGTTCGCACGATTTGTCTCCCGATCGATCACGCGGACAACACCATCGTCGCAGCCCATGATGATGATGCGACCGTTTTCGCTCACTGCGACGGACAGCACCCAGTCAGTATGGCCGAGCGACATGGGCTGCGTGAGCGGCAGAGCTGGCGGTGGGAATGCATCCGTCTGTTTCGAGCCACTGACGCCTTTGTCGCCTGGAGGTTTGGCAGCTTCCGTTGCATCCCCCGGTATCGCTGGTCGCTGCTGCTTTGCGTCTGCCACGGTGCAGGCTTTCACCAGCCGCTGATAGGCATCGTCCGATTCCTGACTCCAGTCCAGCCACGCAAACTGCCGCAACGCGTCCCGAATGGGCCACTGATCCAGCCGCACGGGAATAAATCGACGCTCTGAGTTTTTGGGATCTCGGAACAGAAACGAACCGGTCTCGTATTCGGCCCAGTCGGATTCACCAAAGTTCTTTGACAGCAGCAGCAACAGCACGCGAGACCCCTCCAGCCCCGCCATCAGCTTGGACGGGATCAAATCTCCCGGCTGAATCTCCCACTCATCCAGCCAAACCCGCAGCCCGTCCCCCCGCAACCGCTCCGCCAGCCGCCGAACCTGCGGCTTGTCCTGGCTGTTGTGGCTGAGAAACACATCCCAGCGATACTTTGACGACATCTGTGCCACGGCAGCATTCACTCACGTTTCAGGCATTAGGGTCCGACGAATCGTGGCCCATCCTATTCCGTTGCTCCTGCTGTCGCAACTGCTCGCGGTTGTTTATGCTCGCCTGGCTACAGTCGCAGATTTCGGTAGGTCCTGCTTGCCGAGCAGGACTTCGCGGCCACGCCGCGACCAGCGACGAGTCGAGGTCGAAAGGACGGCCACGCGTCGACGTGGAGCGGATGTGCGCCTCATGGCGGTTCGCCTTACGGCGAAAGTCCTTTCCGGCAGAAAGGACCTACCAAACACAGTCCTTTCCGGCAGAAAGGACCTACCAAACACAGTCCTTTCCGGCAGAAAGGACCTACTTCAACGATCAAACGCGACTGCACCCTGCTTACTAGGTTTGATTGCAATTACTGTCGGGCGTGCCTCGCAACGCGTCTGAGACCAAAGACGATCTCAAAGCGGTGAAATCACGGCGGCTGTAAATTCGTGCAAAGCAAATTCTTCCATCAGGCGATCCACATCCAGATCATTCAGTTGGCGGACTCTTTGATCTGGCCGTACCAACAGAATTGAAGGTCGCACTTGAATCGCGACTTCGAAATCCGGATCGTGAGCGGCGGCTTCTGTTTGAGGAGGTTCGGCAATCTGCATCGGGCTCGAGTCAGAATCGTTGTCGTCAGGTTGAGCCAGTGCGGACGCCAACAGTCCGGTGAGCTTCAAGTCTGGCTCCGGCGAATCGATCGCGGGAGCCGTCGCCGTGACTGTGAAATTGACTTCAATGCTCCAGGGGCTCAATTCGCCGGTCGTACTGACCGCTCGCACCCAGGCTCGATAGGTGCCCGCTGTCAGGTTGGACGCGGGAGTGAAACTGGTCGATGTCAGGCCGGTCTGAGAAATGACATTCATCTGTGGTGCAGAAGTTCGGTTCACGGTGAGTTGATAGCTGGCGGCTCCATCGACAGTCCGCCAGGTGAACGTCGGAGTTCGGTCAGACGTGGACGAACCAGCCACGGGAGCGATGATCGTCGGGCGTCCGCCGACGTAGATGTCTGTCGTCGTGAATCCGCCGCTTTTGATCGGGCCGATGTTGGCCGGACTCACCGCCAGCGTCCACCAGCGGTATGGGCCATCGGTCAGATTGGACACAGGCGTGAAGTTCGTCGCCGTGACCGACTGGCCGTTGATCACCATCGCCCCGGTGGTTTGGTTCTTCACGTAGAGTTCATAGCTGGCGGCACCTGTGACGGGATTCCACGAAAACGTCGGCGTGCGATCGAAGGTGCCACTCAGCGGGCCGATTGGAATCACTTTCGGCACGACCAGCGCTTCCTGAAGGACTGACCATGCGGCACGAATTCCAGCAGCGTCAATGCCGCGAACCCAGGCGCGATAGAGACCCATCGGCAGATCGACGGCAGGCGTGTAGCTGGTGCCGGTCACGTCCTGGCGAACGAGCTGCCGTTGCCCGGTCGAGAAATTGTCAATCCACAGGTCATACTTCACGGCACCAGGCAGCGTCTTCCATGCAAAGGTGGGGCGCGAGACGAGCTGCACGCGTGACATCGGCTGCCACTCTGCGCTGGTGAGAATTGTGATGTCTCGCGGCGCACTCCAGTTACCGGCACCAGTGGAAAAGACCGGCTGAATCCAGACGCGATATTTTCCGATGCCGAAATCCGAGCTGACAGTGTGCGAAGTGCCGGTTGATGTTGCCGTATAATAGGGGGCCACGCCCGTACTCAGATTGTTGACGTGAATCTTGTACGACGTCGCCCCGGCCACGGGACTCCACTGCAGCGTCGGCCGCGAGGTGAATGCATTTGGATCCGGTGACAACAGCCTCACACCGGACGATTCAAACGCTCCCATGTCGATGACGGCTGCGCCCTTTCCGTCGCCGTCCAGAACCCGCGTGAATGGCTTCCCGCGCTGGTCAAAAGTGAACACACTGACGGAAGTAAACCCGTGGTCAATGGCCAGACTTCCAGGCCGCAGAGCATGAGTCTGAGTCGGACCACCATTGTTTGCGAGTGGGCTGAGCAATGGGTCAACTGCAGTCTCGGGTGTATCACCGCCGATGTAGTTTCCATTGATATCGGGCAATCGCCCCAGAGATGCTCGCAAACCATTATGGCGTCCGACCAGGCTGTTGCCGATACTCACTTTGTAAAGCAGGTCTCCAGACTCTGCGATGTCGGGGACCGATGAATTGGTGGCGATGTTAGCGGCAACAATGCTGTTTCGGATATCAGCAGAAGCTGACTCGAGATAGATTCCACCGACATAGTAGGCCACATTTGCTGTCACTGTGCTTTGGCTCAGTTCGACGATACCAAACTTTGCAGAAATGCCACCGCCAGCGCCAAAGAGAGTGGTGCCGAGACTTGAGTTACCGGAAATCGTACTCTGATCCACGCCCAGTCCAAACCTGAACCTGCTACCGACAAGGAAAATACCACCGCCACCGGTGGCAGAGTTTCCAGAGATCGTGCTGCTACTAATCAAAGCAATTCGTGCAACGTAGAGGGCTCCGCCGAGGGCTCCTTGTCCGGTCGCCGAATTTCCGGAAAGCGTCGTGTCGGTCACCGTCAGCACGTTGTCGCCGATGGTGGCGATCGCACCGCCGTGTGAATTGTTTCCCGAAGTTGCGTTGGCTGAAAGCGTGCTCTGATTCACGGACAGTGTGCCGAAGTTGTAAATTGCTCCGCCGAGCGCATCAAAGCCACTTGTCGAGTTTCCTGTCAGCGTGCATTGATTGATTGTCAGGATACCCTCAGAGCGGATCGCGCCGCCACTAAAGGTATTGGCACTGCTGGGGATATTCGTGCCGAAGGTTCGTCCATTCCTCATCGTCAGACCGTTGAGCGTGACCTTTACGCCGTAGTTAACGATATCAAAGATTCGTGAGTTCGACTGAGCATCGATCATCGTGTTAGCCGCACCATTACCAGAAATCGCGACGCTGGCATCGATCGTCAGTTGTCCCAGTGTCAGGTTGAATGGTGTCCCGTTGGTCGCAGCGGCGAAGGTAATTCCCATAGCCGGGTCTCCGCTGGTGTTGGAAAGCATGATCGCTTCGCGAAGCGACAAGTCGCCCGGACTAAAATCGCTGTCCAGTTCATCGACTGTCGTGCTGACAACGATGAATTTTCCTTCCAGGGCTCCCATATCGACGGTCGAATCCAGGATGCGATCGAATGAGGCTCCGCGCTGGTCATTCGTCAAAATCGTATTGCCGTTCGTCACATCAACCGCCAATGCATTGCTGCCACGGTTGATCGCGAGGCTGCCAGCAAGCAGGGCATGCGTAAATATGGCGAAGCGGGTGTTTTGATCCGGGCCGCCGTTATATTGAAGCGGGCCCAGTAGTGGATTAATGGCACTCGCGCCAGCTCCGCCGATAAAATTGCCATTGACGCCAGGAGTCGCGTTTCCGGTCGCCGGTAACGCGGAGCCGGTGTTGTTGCCGATCAGACTGTACGACACCATGATCAAGTCGGTGGGAGACTTGCGAACATCCGGAGCCGTGCCGTTGTCTGAATTCCCAGCGATGATGCTGTTCAGAATTGTGACGGAGGCGGAATTGCTGTAGATACCGCCACCGGAATTCTGCGTTGCCTGGTTCGCGGTCAGCGTGCTCTGACTGATCACTACCGAGCCGCTGCCAGCATACACAGCTCCGCCCTTGGAACCTGTTCCCGCAGTGGAATTCCCTGAAAACGTACCCTGGCTGACCGTCACCGCACCGCTGACGGAGAATAGGCCACCGCCGTCTGCCG
>JAYTAK010000180.1:0-4744 GCA_043737515.1 Candidatus Kuenenia sp.
AACCAGTACGTGACATTTCAGGCAAGAGCATGAAGCTATTTCAGATAACCGCGTGTGACAGGAACTGCATGAGCCTCTTGAATTTCTATGACAAAAAGCGAATCACAATCAGGAGCGCGTAAATGTTTTTCAAAAATGTTTTGAAAAATGACATTTCGCGGTGCGCAAAGAAGGCGCAGAAATCTTTCTAAAAAAGGTACTTGACAATGCTAGAAGAGCCCGATGGAAGCGGGAGCAGTCGTTATGCCAGAATTCCCTGCACAACCTGAGCCTCCAGAACCCCTGTAAGTTTTTCCTTGAGTCCGTTATCCATCACGAACAGGTGCTCATGGCTCAGGCCGAGCAGATGCAGGATCGTGGCATGCCAGTCGGGGACGCTGACTCGGTCTTCCACGGAATGCAGACCGATTTCATCCGTTGCACCCCAGGTTGTTCCGGCCTTGATGCCGGCACCGGCCATCCAGGTGCAGAATGCGTTTTTGTTGTGGTCTCGTCCGGCTTTGCGTTCATCTTTATCCGGCGGCAACTGGGCGATCGGGAGTCGACCGAATTCTCCTCCCCAGACAAGCAGCGTCGAATCGAGCAGCCCGCGCTGTTTCAGATCCTGCAGTAAACCGGCGATCGGCTTGTCGGTACGATCGCAGCATCCTTTGAGATCGGCGGCCAGGCCGGTGTGGTGATCCCACGAGTTTCCGTTGACATAAAGCTGAATGAATCGCACGCCACGTTCCACCAGTCGGCGGGCAATCAGACAGCGGCGACCGTACGAGTTTGTGGGCTCAGTGCCGATGCCATACATTTCCTGTGTGTCCGGAGTCTCTGAGGCGATATCGAGTGCATCGCTCGCCGACAACTGCATCTGGGCCGCCAGTTCGTAGCTGGCAATCCGCGCATCCAGAACGGTCTGACCGGGATGTCTGCGGCGATGAATCTGATCGAGCCGTCCCAACAGCGCCCGCTCCGCCGCAATCAGATCGTCTGGTCGCTCGACATCCGGTTTCAGGTTGAGCACGGGCGAACCGGTTGAGCGAAATCGCGTCCCCTGAAAAATCGGCGGCAGGAAGCCAGCTTCCCAGTTTTCCACGCCATTGACGGGCAGCCCGTTGGGATCATCAAGGACGACATAGGCTGGCAGATTCTGACTTTCGCTTCCCAATCCATATACGACCCAGGCTCCGACGGTCGGTCGTCCCGGACCCATTTTTCCGGACTGAATCAAATAAACAGCCGGTTCGTGTGTCAGATTCGTCGTGTGCATCGACCGGATCAGTGCGATGTCATCGACCTGCCTGGCAATGTGGGGCAGGGCATCGGAGACCCACATGCCGCACTGCCCGTGTTGAGCGAACCGGAACGGACTGCGCATCAGTGCGCCGGCGCTCTGAGGATTCTCAACTTCGCCGGCGATCCGGTCGAAATAGGATTCTCCATGATGCAGATCGAGCGTTGGTTTTGGATCAAAAAGATCCATCTGACTTGGTCCGCCCGTCATGAACAGATGAATGACGGACTTGGCCTTTGGCTCGAAATGGGGTGCGCGCTGTTTCAGGTCTGTCCACACTTTGTGGGACGATTGGGAGTCGGGCGAATCCGCCGCCAACAATCGCGAGTTCAAGGAAAAATCCCCGCCCATCAATTGTGCCAGCGCCGCGCCGTAGATGCCTCCCGAGACGCGATGAAACAATCCGCGACGCGACAACGCGTGCTGCATTGCGTGATTCTGGTTTTCGTGTCGTTGAGGGCGCATGGGTTTGGTTTTTTCGTGTCGGTCAATCGACGTATAGAAACTCGGCCGCGTTCATGATGGCGTGACAATAGGCCGTGAGCGCCTTCTGACGGGCGACTTCAGAATCTGCCGCACCGGTGGATGTCAGATGAAGTGTCCACTTTGCTTCCAGTTGAGCCAAAGCTTCACGCGCAATCTGCTGTTCCTCGTCGTCCGGAAGGCGACCGAAGGCAATCAGTGAGATGCGCTGAATCTGCATCTCCGGATCGCTGCCGACCTCCTTTCTGATTCGCGCCGCGAACGATTCCGCGAGTTCGAAAACCATCCCGTTGTTCATCAGGTACAACGCTTGCGGTGAAACCACGGAATCACGGCGCTCAATGCAGTTCGGGTTCATCTGCGGATAATCAAAACTCTCAAGGTGCGTCGGCAATCGTTTTCGCTGTTGCTGGACATAGATCATTCGTCGCCAGCCGAGCGACGTGGCCTGTGGTGTCACCAGACCGTCCGGCCGTGCGGTCACCGGATCACCAGGACCGTATCGTGTTTCATCGAGCCGACCGGCGACCAGCAGCAGGGAGTCAAAGAGCGATTCCGCATCGAGTCGCACAAACGGCATGCGGGAGATCAGGAGATTGTCCGGGTCCAGGGATTCCTGTTCCGGAGTCAGCGTTGAACGTTGTCGATATGTCGCGCTGGTCATCATCAACCGGTGCATGCCTTTGAAACTCCAGCCTCGCTCCACAAATTCAACCGCCAGCCAGTCCAGCAGTTCGGGATGAGTCGGTGGAGTGCCGGCTTTGCCGAAATTTCCGAGCGTTTGCACAATGCCTCGGCCAAAGTGATGTTTCCAGATACGGTTCACGGCGACGCGCGACGTCAGCGGATGGTCGGGCTGCGTGAGCCACCGGGCGAGTGCGAGTCGTCGTCCCGTTGACTGGGCACCGGGCCATGCTGGTTCAACGTTGAATGGTGTTTTCCCATCGGTCAGCACGGATGGAACACCGGGGCCAACGAGTCGTCCGGGACTCATCGGATCACCGCGGCGGTAAATGTAAGTCAGCGAAGGATCGCCGCGATCCCACAGGGCCTGAATCTGCGGTTCAGGCTGTCGCTGTGCTTCAAGCGATTTCACTTTGACGTCAGCCTCGGGCGTTTGCTGTGCCGCAGTAATTTCTCGCGCGATGCGTGCGTTGTTTTCTTCCCATGCCTTTCGTTCGGTCGTTGCAACCGCAGTCAGAATTCTGCCACCGGCGACATCCTGACTGACGGGGCCGATTCCCGGATGGATTTCCGGCCTGAGCCAGTTGTACTCGTCGTACGCGCCCTTGAAAACATCGACCATGCGGTAGTAGTCCCGATGCGGAATGGGATCGAATTTGTGACTGTGACAGCGAGCACACTTCAGAGTCAGCCCCAGAATGCCGGATCCGAACACGTCGATCTCGTCCGCGATCACATCAATCCGGTCAGGAATAAAACCGGTGATATTCGCCCATGTTGGATCGGGTGCCATCCGCAAAAATCCCGTTGCGACCAGATTGTCGGATATCTCGGTGGTGATTTCGGTCGCATGTTCGTAGTCGGCCAATTCGTCACCGGCAATCTGTTCCAGCAGAAAACGGCTGTAGGGTTTGTCTGCGTTGAATGAGCGAATGACATAATCGCGATAGCGCCATGCGTGAGGTCGAGGCAGATCCTGCTCGCGCTTCCCTTCGGAATCCGAATAGCCCGCGAGGTCCAGCCAGTAACGTCCCCACCGTTCGCCATACCTCGGCGAATCCAGAAGCCTGTCGATCAGTCTTTCGTACGCCTGCGGATCTTCGTCGGACAGAAAGGTTTCGATCTCCTGAGGATTGGGTGGCAGACCGGTCAGATCAAAACTTGCCCTTCGAATCAGCGTGCGGCGATCCGCTTCCGGTGCCAGACTGAGACCCTGCTGCTCCAGCTTTGACAGAATAAAGGCATCAATCGGATTGCGTACGCGATCGGTGTTCTGCACGACGGGCACAGCGACTTTGACTGGGGAACGGAATGCCCAGAAGTCGCGATCCTGGGCGCTGACAAGTGGATCGGGCGTCGTAGTCGCCACGTCCGGTTCGATCATAATTTCCGGCGATCCCTGCTTGATCCATTGCACAAGGATCGCCAACTCTGCAGGATCGACGGGCTTCACGCTGGCTTCGACGAGGCGCTCAAGCGGAGGCATCTGTCCGGCGTGGATTTTTTGAAGGATCAGACTCGCGTCGGTGTCGCCCGGCACAATGGCTGGCCCCGATTGACCGCCTTTCAGCATTGCCGCCCGGGTTCGCAGATCAAGCCCGGCTTCCTGACGATGCCGCCCGTGACACGGGGTACAGTGTCGCAGCATGATGGGAATCACATCGTGCTGACTGGGGTGCATAAGTGGATCGCTTGTTTCATCGGCGGGCGCGTTGCCCATTTCCGCGATCCAGCGATGGATGAGTTCCTGTTCGGATTCAACGAGAGGATTCTTTCCCTCCGGTGGCATTTCGCCGCTCTTGATTCTCTGATAAAGCAGGCTCTCATCCGGTTTTCCAGGCACGATCACCGCACCGGACTCGCCGCCCGCAAGCACGCGCTCTCGCGACGAAAGTTCCAGATCCGCCTTCCGGCTGTCGCCTTCATGACAGCTCAGGCATCGATTTCGAAAAATTGGTGCAACGTCTTTTTCAAATGTGACTGGAGGTTTCTGGTCCCCGACATCGAGTGCGTCATCTGCAGCAAGGATCGTTGCTCCAGGGCATGCCTGGGTCATGCATATCAGAAAAATCCAGAATCGCAGTTGCGGCATGGCGAATCTCAATACTCCCTGGCCCGTGAACTTAACGTGGGGTAAGCTTCCAGCTTGCCATCGCTGAATGAACACCGAGGCTTTTTGGTAAACATGACAAGCTGGAAGCTTATCCCACCTTAAATCAACACCGGCGTCTAGCGAGGTGTTGATTTAGTGATTCATGTAGGGTGTGTGCAGCGCTAGCGAAACACACCAGTTTC
>JAYTAK010000181.1:0-2028 GCA_043737515.1 Candidatus Kuenenia sp.
ACACCAGAATTCGAACATCACCCACAGCGTCAGTAATCCATAGCGCGTGCTGCGGCTGATTGTTAAAGTAGGTCCTTTCTGCCGGAAAGGACTTTCGCCGTAAGGCGAACCGCCATGGGGCGCACATCCGCTCCATGTCGCCGCGTGGCCGTCCTTTCGACCGCGATGCGTCGCTGGTCGCGGCGTGGCCGCGAAGTCCTGCTCGGCAAGCAGGACCTACCGAAATCGGCGACTGCACCCTCTGAACTGCCAGTGACGTAATCTGTTGGATCTGAGGGATTATTTCGGCTATAGTAGCTTGTGTTGGCAAGAGTTCTGGCAGGGAATTGAATGTATGTCGATCTCATCCGAAACAATTCACAAGTCACCCACGAAGCTGACTTACAACGAATACGTCTTGTTTCCGGACGACGGTAATCGTCATGAAATCATCGACGGACGACACTATATGAATGCCGCACCCGTTCCGCGTCATCAGGCCATTTCCCGTCACATTCATAATCAACTCTATCAGCAGATTGAGGTGAAGAAGCTTGGCGAGGTGATCTATTCACCGATTGATCTTCAGTTGAGCGATGTCGATGTCGTGCAACCGGATCTCGTTGTTGTGCTCGAAGGTAATCGCATCATCACGCAGACTCGAATTCGAGGTGTACCGGACCTGGTCATTGAAATCCTGTCGCCGTCGAATCGCAGACACGATACGGAACTCAAGAAGCAGTTGTATGAGCAGTTCGCTGTCCCTGAATACTGGATCGTTGATCCTGATGAATGCATTGTGGCGAGTTATCGCCTGAATCAAACGGGCACATTTGGAGAATCAACCAACTTCAAGGACGCCATCACGTTCGAAGGCATCCCCGGTGGAGCGACCGTCGATCTGACTCGTGTTTGGTAGATCGGGTATCGTTGACATGACAAGCGTTCATATATTCAGTGTTTCGCTGACGAATGCGTTTCGAAAGACACCGAACGTTGTTTCCCAAGTTACGGATTTCTGAATCAGCCATCGTGAAGTTGCTTTCTGTAGGTCCAGCCTGCCGGGCTGGACTTCGCGACCTGTCGCGACATCGACCAAACAAGGTTGATTCAATGGCAACGCGGCGACGTTGAGCGGACATTCGTCCCACAGCGGTTCGCCTTGCGGCCAGGTGAAAATCCTTTCCGGCTGAAAGGACCTACAAAGAATACACTACCTGCATTCCGGATACATGGCTTTGCTCACGCAGCCGTGGCTGGCCTGAGCCACCGTGGCGGACCAGTCGGCGAGGTAGCCTCGACGAGGTTCCAGTGGTGGCCGAGTTGCCAGTTTGGCTCGACGAGCGGCCATGTCTTCACCGCTGATGTTCACTGAGATTGTGCCCTTCAGCAGATCGAAGCCAATCATGTCGCCGTCCTGAACACAACCAATCGGTCCGCCGACAATCGCTTCCGGAGCACAATGAACTCCGATCGCTCCGTGCGACACACCGGAAACTCGAGCGTCCGAGATGAACGCGATTCTGCCATCAAGTTCGGGTACGGCAAGTGCCGCTGTGGCAATGAGTACCTCTGGCATCCCGCAGGCAACCGGGCCCATGTTGCGCAGCACGATCACACTGCCCGGCGTAATACGGCGCTGTTCCACTGCACGCACGATGTCACGAGGATCGTCAAAGCACACGGCCTTGCCTTCGAATGCCGGATTCTTCATGCTCGACACTTTGAACACGATGCCATCCGGAGCCAAATTGCCGAAACAGACCTGCATATCGGCGAATGGCTTGTAGCAGTGTTCCTTCGTGACGATCAGATCCTGCCCCGCTGGCGGTTTTGGTACATCCTGCAGGTTTTCGGCCATGGTCTTGCCGGTGACGGTGATGCAGGAACCGTCGAGCAGTCCGCTGTCGAGCAGGTGCTTCAACAGAATCGGCGTTCCACCGATCTTATGCAGATCGACCATCGTGCGCGGCCCTCGCGGAGCGAAACTGCAGAGGACCGGAGTTTCGCGGAAGATCTTCTGCAGATCTCGCAGCGTGAAATCGACCC
>JAYTAK010000182.1:0-10959 GCA_043737515.1 Candidatus Kuenenia sp.
AGGTGAGTGACTTTGATCCAGGCGACCGCGTGGACACCAGAGTGCTTCAGCTCTACTACTTCCGAGACGCGCGTATGGTCGCAGAATACATTAACCGGAACATCCAGGATCTCAATCAGGCCGCCTACGACGACGCTCAGCGATTTGCTCAGCAGGCCCGTGAGCAAGCTGACAATACCATTGACGAACGCCGATACCAGGAGACTCTGGCGGTCGAATCCGCCAGAAACACTCGCGAAGTTCAGCGTCAGCTTGATCAGGCCGAAGAAAGTTTCAACGAGGCAAATCAGCGGCAGACCCAGCTAGCGCTCCAGAAAGCTGCACTGGAAAATGCTGTGCAGCAAACGGGCGGTGGGCCGGCAAGTAGTCTCCCGACAATGCTCTCGTCGACCCAGACTTCAATTGATCAGTTGACTCCGCAAATCACTGCGGCTCAGCAAACTGCGAAAACAGTCCCAGCCCTGGAGGCAGCACTGGACAGAGCAAGAACGGACGAAGCGGCTGCCGTTGGCCTTGAAAACGAACAAAGAACTGCAGCAGCAAGAAAGAAAGCGGAGGATGACCTTGCAACCGCGAAACAGGCGAACCCGGATGAACTGATTGCTCAGCAAAGGGGTCTTCAAAACAAGCTCGCTGCACTGCGAAACCTGCAGGTTAATTATACGATCAACGAGACCGCTACCAAACAAACGACTGCGGAGATTGAGTCGCTGAAGTCGCAGCTTGCCTCCGGCAAAAATGGACTCCCAGCGCAGTTGCAGGAAAAGCAATCAGCGGAAATCGATGATCGTAACAGGGTCGTCAGAGCTGAAGCGTCGGAACTGCGAGCCGCTCAGGAGCAGTTTCGACGGGAAGTCGCAGCAGGGATAGCGGATCTAAACAGCTATGCGAAGGGCAAGAAAGAGTCCATCGACCCTGTGACCCAGGTCACCATTTCCGTCGTCGGAACCAGTCGCATTCAGTTACGCGGGCCAATCAAGGGAATCAACAAGATCGCCCGCATGGTACACCAGCTTGACAGTCCCGTAGGACAGGTCAAGCTCGGGATTCACACGGTCCAGGTCAATGGAGAACACGGCGACCGGATGGATTTTGTTTACGAACGAATCAACCAGGAAGTCGCTCACTCCAGATTCCTTGTCAACTCATCCAGCCAACTGTTGCGTCGAGCGGTCAGCGAGGTCGCTGCCGAAGTGGCCGTCGCAGCCGATGAAGGGTATCTGCCGGACGGATGTCCGCCTGACCTGACTATGGGAGTCGCGACGCTGGACGCCCCGATTCAAACGAACGCCGAGCAACGAGGCCGCCGCTACCTGTATGCGTTCTTCGGCAGCGACTTTATCGGTGAACTTGAAGAGATGGATTCGGAGCTGCTCAACTCCGAGAACAAGATGCTCTCTCTGAATTCTATGGACACGATCAGTCTGGCCGGTGCCCTGTTTGTGATGGCTCACGCAGATCATCCGGTGCGTCAGCGGATTGTCATGCGATTTCAGGAACTGCTCGCGGGTGAACTGCCCCAGCGTGAGACTGAGTACATCCAGGCGCTGACCCATGTCACTGCACATGGAAAATCACTGCAGAATCGTTTCCGCAAAGCGATAAGAATCGATAACAAGAATGCCGCGGAGATCTACTTCAACGCCGCACGTACTTATCACTTCCCCAACACGATTTCGTACTTCAACGATCAGATCCCCGGCCAGGGGACTCTGAATCCGGTGCAGTATGCCACGGTTAAACTTGCTCAAACCCTGAAAGCCCAACTCGTGGCGGAGATGGAACTGAAGAACTATGTGCTGGAACGGTCGTTGCTGGAGAAGAAAGAAGGGGAAACGGAGGAGACGTACCGCACGAAATGGGAAACCGCCAAAGCGTATACGGCAAGTATTGCCGCGGATACGGACGAGGCGACGAATACGATCGCTGCTTTGTTCGCGACAACAGCCAATACAATGGCAAAGACGGTACAAGTGTATAACGAGCCAGAGTATGCCAGTGACTTCGCAAGGGCAACAATTCTGATCAACAGATTCAACTCAGCATCAGGCTCTCCAAAGGTCACTTCGGCGATTCTCCGAACGGCGTTGGACTTCGCCTACGCTGATGAAAGGACGTTTATCGAAAACGTGTTTAACCACGGTATCTGGGCTTATGGCGTTGGCAAAGCGTCTACTCCTCAATCGGATGTGTTCAACAGCATAGTGATCAATATGTTTGAAGACGCACTTAATCCTGCAAAGGATATGAATAAAGCACTTCTATCACTCTATTCGCAGGTCGGTCGGCTCCGGAAAGCGATGCAGGACGAGATGGTCGCAAAGCAAGAACTTGCAAAAAGCGAGGAAGATGTTTTCTCGAAGCGACTCACCGATCAATTCATTGATGAGCAGGAAGAGAAGTCTGTGGAGCTGATGGAGGCACTTCGTTCACACTCTTCCAACGTCGATAATTATTTGAAGCGACTCGCCATTGCAGTGGAGGACGATGTGGCAGCTCAGTTCTATGAGCCCGCATTTCAACGAATTCGCCGTGTCTCACGAACATACGATGTGACCTTGAGTCAGATCGAAACGACAACGGTCTTGACCAACAACCGAACGTTGGCCAAGGTGTCTCCCTCCGCGACATTCGAATTTGACCTGCCACAGCGTGACATCCTGCTGACCGAGGCCCTGAATGGCTCCAAGGCCCTCGCCAATGAATACGGCAACCTGCTGAAGGATGGAACATTTCTGGCTGGAACAGCGATGCTTTCAGGGCAGCCTCCCACAGGAATTCTGGGCGACAACGCCGCCATTCAGACCATCCCGGGCGGGCAGCCGAAACAGGAATTTGGATCTGAACTCCAAAAGTTGATTCCTGACCCGGCCATCTATAAATTTGAAACGGGCACCGGCTTCGAGATCAGGCCGATCATACAGCCGGACGGGCATTCGATTGTTTACGGTTTCGACTATATGTATAGCACAAACGTCCGCGAACCAGTCCGCGCCGATGAAAAGCACCTCGGACGTATCAAGCGACATTTTGTGCATACCGATGTGCAGACAAGCAGTTATGAACTCCGTGAAATCAGCCGTTACACGGTTGCCTTGAAGGCATCCCGGACGGATCGAGGCGTTCCACTCCTGGAAGATTTGCCAGGAGTTGGCGCTGCGTTTCGTCCGCTGCCCAGTGAGGAATCATCACTCCAGACCAATATCATTCTCGGCAGTTCGACGATTTACCCAACGGTGTTTGACCTGATGGGCTTGCGCTGGTCGGCGTATGTCGATGAGCTGTCTTCACCGAGAATTGCGACTGACAAGCTAAAGCAATCGGATCGCCGAGAGGAATTACGGTCGCACCTACTGAACAACACTCGAGAGCGAGTCAACTCAAAACTGCGGCTCAAAACACCTCAGAACCCCAGTGTGCGTGAAATCATACCTGGGTTTCCAATCAATTCGCAGATTCAGAACTGAATTGTGACGGTCCTTCGACGGTGATGGTTCAAGTTGACTCGACTTTTTCTGCAGTGATCTTGTTTTTCAACACGTAGCGGACAGGACGTTTTTCGAGTTGGTCAAATGGTATTTTCGAACCTTTTGCGGAGTCCCTGCTGAATGTGATCCCCACAGGCGGCACGTTTGGCCCTTGAATCTTGCCAATACCCAACCCTTTGTTGATCAAGGACACTATTCCATGTTCCCAATCACCAACTGCCGCAGTCGCTGCTGCCGATTTGGGTGGTGCTGCGGACGGTAGCGAAGGCGGTGTGACGCTTCTTTGTTGTCCTGGCGATTCGGCTACTGGCAAGATCGGAATTGTCGGTGGCAATGCAGCTGACGCTGAGGCAGCGGTTCTGGATCTGCGTCCTCGGACTAATGCCTCAGGCTTCGGAGTGGCCTTCGCTGTAACCTTCTTCTTTGCGACGGCCTTCTTTGCAACAGCCTTCTTTGCAACAGCCTTCTTTGCGACGGCTTTCTTCGCAGGTCGCGTTGATACCGGCTTGGCACTCTTGGTCTTGGATTTGGTGGCTTTTTTCTTTGCTTTCGGCTTAGCGACCTTCTTCACCGATTTGGCATTTTTGCTGCCACTAGTCGTTTTCTTGACACTGGACTTTTTTTTCGACGGGCTGTCCTTCGACTTTTTTGCCGTCACTCGTTTCTTGGCCATCGTATGACTCCACAGGCGGTTGTCGGGAAATCCGTCAGCTTTCACCTCGACTTGTAGTCGTAGGTTTCCACCGTGTCCAGCGTCGGCGGACCAGAATTTCGAATGGCCAGGCAACCTCCGTGGTTCGTCGATGGTCAGGGCTGGACAACAAGATCAATCGTGTTTTGAATTTCACCCGAAACCACGATGTTTCCGAGTTCGCCAAGTTGAAGCTCGTACCTGATCGTCGCACCGATGCGATAGGTTCCTGGTCCGGCATGTGCCTTGACCAGGGCGTCGGTCAGCGCACCTGCAAATTGTTCCAGAAACGCAATTTGCGCGAAGACGTTATCGCCAGCATCATGGAACTGGATCGTCATCGGCTCGAATGTCGAAAACGGCTCAGCTACACCTTCCCGCAGCGAGAATGTGACGGTGGCTTCGAACGGACGCGCTGGCAATGCCTCGATACTTTTTGGCGCAACGAGACTGACGGAGACTGGATGGTTTGTCCAATCGATCGCCGTGACGCGACCGTCTTGAACGGACGCCTTTCCGGTGACTCTTAACCCGGCTTCGTCAAAATGAAATCGGCGGGTTACGGACGAGGAAGCGTCGCTCGGAGCCAGAGCTTGTTGGATGCTTGCGATCGGGCGAAGAGATCTTGTGGCCTTTCGGTGGAACTTTGCAGACTCCTCGTGCGACTGCTTGATTTGATCGGTCTGCGCCTGAATGAGGTTGTCAATCGTCGAATCGCCGGGTCCGAGCTTCATAAGAATGGCGTCAAGTTTTCCCTCCAGCAGCGTCTGCTGCTTATCGTCAGTGATCGCGATGGCTGACTGAATTGGTTGTGGATCCACTGTCGGGAAATCGATCTCGGCTCGCTGACCGGGGAAGAGATCTACGAAATGTCGCCCGCTCGCTTCGTCGATCGCAAGGATCGTCGTGGGAGAAAGTGTAATCTGGCCTTTGCCCCTCCCTTGCCGTGCTGAAATGTAAAACCGACGAGGCTCCTGTGTAGTCAACTTTGTCCGAAAGATCCGAAACGTGCCTTCCGGTGGATACTCAACAGAATTGACGGAAACATAAGCCCGCTCAGGTAGTGTAACCCAGATTTCGGCACTGCGGTCTGACATGCGAACGAGCTTGGGTTCATGAACGAACGTCTTTGGCAGCAGCATGACCGGAGCAGAAGTCATCGGCATCAGGATTTCCGAAGTCGCCATCGGTGAATACTCATCCGCGTAACCCGAATCATCAGAGGGGAAGCTGTCATCGGAGGAATATTGATCGGGATGCTCCATGTGAGGCATCTCATAATTCATCGGACAACCATCTTCGAAACCCTGCGGAGTACTCAAGTCGATCTCGCCCGGATTTTCGCTTGACGTGTTGGCATCCACCATTGGGACTTCAGGGACTGGTGATCCCGATTCGATGAAGTCCTCTCCGGTCGCTGCACCTGCACACCAGACACCGCTCAGCAGAATTGAAATGGACGCCGCGCCTGCGATGCTCAAACGACGCTGAGAATTCAAGGTTCGCCATGGATAGCAGCGTAAGCACGCGGAACTTCCGAACCGAGCAATCGCTGCAATTCCAAAATACGTTAAATGTCGCATGATTGGCCTCTGAAAAGCAAAGCTCGGCGCATGGACCGGCAAAAAATGCCCGTGTCAGTTCATTCGGTACATGTGTGGGTAATCTGGAACAAATCTGGCGGTCGAGTCAGGAATCGCTTTCCAAAACTCGGTCTGTGCCCGTTCAATTACGACAAACGAACGGCTGTATTGATGTGAGCGCAGCCACACCCGCCGGAGCGTGAGCATTCGACGCAGTCAGACATTGATCCCATGCTGACGCCCTCTCGTCGGCGACGCCACAGTCTGGAAACCTGAACGCATCCGTGTGGCACACTCAGTGTCGGCAAGAGTCTGGTTTTCCGTCGGGCTGGCCCCGGCGGAAGCGTTGCATCTGCCAGGGAACGGCAAGGCGTGCAGTTGGAGGGGCCGCTCGATTTCCAAAATCGGAATCATCTGCAATACCTTCTGATGAGTCAGCAGTGACAGAATTCTTCTCAGAGAAACAACACTCCCAACGTTTGCTGAACCGGAATTCTGTGACGGTGCCGAAACGATTTAATCCGCCGCTCGCCTGTTTGACACTGGCGGCGGCCGTTGGACAACCGTAGAATTTCCTCAGCGTCAATCCGTGGATGATCTGCGATATGGCACAAGGATTCATGTAGGAAGGGTAACCGACATGGCAAAGAAGAAGGCCGCTGCGAAAAGTCTGGGCAGGAAGTCGGCGAAAGCATCGGCATCCGGGAAAACTCCTGCCGCAAAGAAAGCTGCTGCCTCGGCGGTGCGCATGGTTGCAAAAAAGAAGGCTGCCGTCGCGCGAAGTCTGGCGATCAAAAAAGCGGCCACGAATGACATTGTGCTGACGACCGAGTCGCAGGCCGCCACGCGCATTGAGCTGGAATCGGCATATCCTGGCGTCACAAAATCGATGGTGGATTTCCGGGCGCAACTCCCATGGGGAAAATGAGTCATGGCCAAAAAAGCCGCCGCGAAACAAGACGGTATTCTGACGCCTGAAGAGCGAAAACAGATCGTTGACGCGGCACTCATGCTGCTGCAGGAAGTTTACGTTCATCTGCCGCTCAAACGCGCGATGCACGCCATCAATCCGGTGCAGCGACTGAAGTTGCTCTCGCAGCAGCTCGATGTGATTGATGAGCGGCGGTTCCACAATGAAATGCTGTCGACGTTTCTGCGACTCAGGGACCTTCATACCAACTACATTCTTCCCGCGCCGCTGAACTCCCATACGGCATTCCTGCCGTTTCGCGTCGAGCAGTTTTTCCAGAATGGTGATCCGCGATATGTGGTCACGTCCACGTTTTCGCAGACACCCTCGCCGTCATTTGTGCCTGGAGTCATCGTCACTCACTGGAACGGAATTCCGATCGATCGCGCGGTGGATCTGAATGCGGATAATGAGGCGGGCAGTAACCCAGCCGCGCGGCATGCGCGAGGGCTCGCGGCTCTGACGATTCGCTGGCTGGGAATGTCGCTGGAACCAGATGAAGACTGGGTGGATATCACGTACCATCCTCGGGGAAAACCTGCAGCGGTCGATAGAATTCGGTTTCAGTGGCAGTTCTTTGAACGCCGTACAGAAGATCTCGGTGTCGAAAAAGCTAAGGGGAAGAAGGCCACCGCGACCGCGATTGGCCTGGATAAGAAAGCTGAAGTGGAGCGTCAGGTACGCAAGCTCATCTTTCAAAGTTCCGCAACTGTGATCGCGGCGAAAAAACGTACCATGCTGCAGTCTGCGTTTCCGGATGTTTTTCCACGCTGTGGCGATGTGTCGGTCAAAGGGAAAAACTACGGCTACATCCGAATTGCCACGTTTGATGTGGAGGACGATCAGGATTTCATCGATGAGTTCAACAGGCTTGTCAGCCAGTTGAGTCCGGAAGGGCTGATCATTGACGTTCGCGGGAATGGTGGAGGCCTGGTCCTTGCCGGTGAAAGACTTTTGCAGTGCCTCACGCCGAAACGCATTGAGCCTGAAAAATTCCATTTCATTAATTCATCGACGACGCTGAGAGTGGCGGCCAATCAGGGGTTCGAACGATGGAAGGATTCGATTGTGCATGCGACGGAGATCGGAGCCGACTATTCTCAGGGTTTTCCGCTGCTCGCCGACGATGCCTACAACGACATCGGGCAGACCTATCAGGGGCCGGTCGTGCTGATTATCGATGCACTTTGTTACAGCACGACGGATATTTTTGCGGCAGGATTTCAGGATCACGGGATCGGTACAATTCTGGGCGTCAGTGCCAATACAGGTGCGGGTGGTGCCAACGTTTGGGACTACGGTCTGTTGCAGGAATTCCTCAATGGTTCGGATTTGCATCTGCCGCCGTTGCCGAAAGGTGCTGACTTCCGTGTCGCCATTCGCCGGACAACTCGCGTTGGAGCACAGTCAGGGGTCCCGCTGGAAGAACTCGGAGTGCAACCGAACGAAGAACACAGACTGACCTATAGAGACGTCATGGAAGGCAACGTCGATCTCATCAATCGCGCGGCTGGGATTCTCGATTCACAACCGAAGCAATCGCTCACGGCATCCGTGCGAAAGGGACCTCGCGGTGTGTGGCAGATTGAGTTCAGGCCGTCCAATGTTGATCGAGTTGATGTCTTCCTCAATGGCCGGCCGGAGGAATCTCACGACGTCAGGAAGAACAGGAAAGCCTACTCGGCAACGCTTCCGAAGCAGCGAATCCAGAAGACAGGCAACCTCGCAGAACTCCGAGGCTTCCGTGATGGTGAGTTGGTGGTGAGTACTCGCCTGCGGTTCCCGACCTGAACGATCCGACGAGAAATTCTGCCAACCCTCGTTCGACTGTCGCGATCTGGATGTGTGAGTGAGGTTGATTCACTGAATTGCGGCGAGGCTGGGATGTTGCTGACAACAAGGGAGTTCAGGGTGGCGGATGTTTGGCATGTGTTCGATTGGCAAGTGTTTCGCTGGCAGGGGAATGGGGGCAGCGGAATGAAAGCAGGGAAATGGGGGCAGGAGAATTGTGGGTTTGACCGGTGTCTATCAGGGGATTAACATCCCCCGCTCGCCGGAATCCACTTCATTGCCGCTCGCGAATTGTGTCGGCCCTCGAGCGATTAAGGATCGGCACCGTAATAACTGTCGGATTTAAGCAGTGGTGTAAAAGTTATTTGACGTAACTCGTTTAACGACAATCTCCGTCAGCGTGTACGCCTCATCATGGAACCTGCGGCAGCAATCACAGATAAACACAAATTCACACAGATAAAAGTCAACGGTCAATCTGTGTTCATCCGCGTCCATCTGTGGTTCAAACAGTCATTCTCGACATGACGTGAACGGTTACGGTTTATCGCGTCGTTCAAGGGCTGGTTGTGCAGGTTGCCTGCCGCAGACTACCATATGCGTCGCTGCTGAAACGCACCTGAACACAGGGGCGATGTCTGTTGAACAGCGGTAGAGTCGCAGTGATGTCTGACGCAATCCACTTTTCATTTCGGTCAATTCATGGCTTCGTTCTTTAAGTCTGCTCGTCGTGTCGAATTCTGTGAGACGGACATGGCGGGGATTGTGCATTTTTCCAATTTCTATAAGTGGATGGAGCAGTGCGAACACGAGTTCTTTCGTTCGCTGGGTCTGTCAATCGTGGCACATCGGTCGGACGGTTCGACGATCGGCTGGCCGCGCGTTTCGTCGCAGTGCCGCTTTGAATCGCCGGCGCACTATGAAGATGTGCTGGACATGCTGCTGACCGTGCAGCGGGTCGGAGTGAAATCGCTGACCTTTGATGTGGCGTTCACAAACAATGGCCGCAGTGTGGCGAAAGGTACCATGAAAACCGTTTGCTGCATCCTGCGTCCGGGGCAGCCGCTGGAGTCGCTGGAGATTCCGGAGGCGTACCGATCGAAAATGGAAGAGTATCGGGAAGGGGATTGAAGGCGGAAAGCCGAAAGCGGAAAGCCGAAAGCGGAAAGCCGAAGGTGGAAGGTGGAAGGTGGAAGGTGGAAGGTGGAAGGTGGAAGGCAGAGGGCGTTGTTGATGTTTCTGCCGTGTTTTTTTTTTGTCGAGACGGACTGGTGTGCGCTGGGTGGCTGGCCTTTGGTGACGGGTTGAATAATTCATAATCAGAAAACTGAGAACACTATGCCACTTGTATTGCACATGCACAATGTGAGTCGTGCTTTCGAAACGCCGCAAGGCACGTTGGCGATTCTGCAGGACGTCAGTCTGCGAGTCGTGTCAGGCACGGCCGTTGCGATTCGCGGGCCGTCGGGGTGTGGTAAGAGCACGCTGTTGTACCTGGCCGGAACCCTTGATCAGCCGACGTCCGGCTTGATTGAGATCCTTGGTGAAAATCCGTGGCGACTGAGTTCCGGACGCCTGGCCTCTTTTCGCAACCAGCATATTGGATTCATTTTTCAGGACCATCAACTCCTGCCACAGTGCAGCGTGCTGGAAAATGTGCTGCTGCCATCACTGGCGGGCTTCGGTTCTGAAGGCAATGTGCGGCAGCGGGCGAATTCGCTGCTGGAACGAGTCGGCCTAAAGGATCGGCTGCACCATCGCCCCGGTCGGTTATCCGGCGGTGAGCGCCAGCGGGTTGCTGTGTGTCGTGCTCTGATTCATCAGCCGTCGCTGTTACTGGCGGACGAACCGACCGGGAATCTCGATCCGGTGACCGCCGAAGAGATCGGGAACCTGCTGCTGGAAGTTGCCGCCGAAAACGACACGGCATTGCTCTGCGTCACACACAGCGACGCTCTCGCCGCTGCGTTTCCACATTCCGTGACGCTCAACAAAGGAAGCCTGAAATTCAACGACAAAGCGCTGGCGGGACAGCAGAGCTGAACACGCGGGAGCGCGAGTTGACATGAGTGCGAGTCGCGGAGCGACATCGCCTGCGGAGCACAGTTGTTCCGCGACTGTGATTCACGTCTTCAGCTTGATTCCCGAAGCAAAGTACCGATACTGAAGAGCGTGATTCCGACCAGGAGTGAGATCGGCATCACGATCAGGCGGAAACCGTAAAACAACTGGAATACGATAATCAGCGGCAGCACGCTCAGCGTCAGCAGTTGCAGAAACATACCAACCAGATGTTTTACCTGTTTCACCTGAGAGCCCTAAAGCGTGTGTGGCGTGCCGTTAAACCCGGACCACTGTGTTTTCGTAATGTGAGATATCAGCAAGCGTGTCGTCAGGACCAGGAATTTGGTCGGAGTCTGTAGGCCGGACCAAGCG
>JAYTAK010000183.1:0-2026 GCA_043737515.1 Candidatus Kuenenia sp.
CCGGCGGACGAGATCGTAAGGTGCAGGTCTGCGTGTGCCGCCATCTTCCTCTAACCTTTCGATGCGGTGTTTCTTCCCTTCCCCGGAACAACTTAAAACTGGACTTGGTTTCCCATGAGCATGATTCTGTCGTCGGTTTCGTTTTGGATGCGGCAAAGTGTTCGCCGAGCTTCTGCCACTCACATCTCGCAGGTTCCGGCTGCAGAAGTTCTTGAGAGTCGCCAGTACTTGTCGGGCGACGCCGTGATTGAGTGGAATCAGGTCCTGCTGGATGCCATCCGCACTGATCGCACAGCTCCGCCAATTGCCTCGCGAGACATGGCGATCGTACATACCGCCATCTTCGACGCGGTGAATTCGATTGATCGCCAGTACGCTCCGTACGCAACGTCGGTGGTCGTCCATCCGCGAGCTTCCAAAGAGGCTGCAGCCGTGTCTGCGGCGTATGAAACGTTGATCTCAATATTCCCGGCGCAGAAGGCAACGTTTGATGCCAAATACGCGGCGGCACTCGCGGCGATTCCGGATGGGAAGGCAGAGACCGACGGCGTCAACGCGGGCAAGGCTGTCGCGAATCAGATCCTGAGTTTGCGAGCCACCGACGGTTCCTCGACGACCGTGACGTACACCCCCGGAACAGATCCCGGTAACTGGCGTCCAATGTTGCCCAAGCTGCAATCTGCTGTGCTCCCGCAGTGGCCGAACGTACAACCATGGGCGATGACCAGCGGTTCGCAGTTCCGCGCGGTGGCTCCGCCAGCGTTGACCAGCGTCGCCTACGCGAAGGCGTTGAATGAGGTGAAGACAATAGGCTCTGCCACCAGCACAACTCGAACGGCAGACCAGACTGCCATCGCAAATTTCTGGGCCAACGGTGGCGGTACGGCAACGCCGCCTGGCCACTGGAACGTGGTTGCTCAAATCGTTGCTGAAGACCGGCACAATTCACTGGAAGAAAACGCCCGCTTGTTCGCGATGCTCAACATCGGACTCGCCGACGCGGCAATTGCCAGTTGGGACGCCAAGTACGCGACTAACTTCTGGCGACCCATTACCGCGATCCAGTCTGCAGATACCGACAACAACGCAGCGACCGTGGCAGATCCGTCGTGGACGCCGCTGCTGCCAACACCGCCGTTTCCCGCTTATACATCCGGCCACAGTACGTTCAGTGGCGCGGCAGCCGCAGTGCTGAAGGGCTTCTTCGGGACGGATCGAGTTCACTTCGTCCTGCCGTCTGAAGCGGTCGGCTTAGCAAGTCGGACTTTCACCAGCTTCTCTCAGGCCGCTGTGGAATCCGGAGTCAGTCGCATTTATGGTGGCATTCACTTCAGCTTCGACAACGTCGCCGGACTTGATGCCGGCGAACGGCTCGGTCAATTGGTGGTTCGAAACTTCCTGAAAAAAGTCGCGGGGACAGCAACTGCCACTTTGGTAAACGGCGAGTTGTATGTGAACGGAACATCGCGAGCAGACAATATCCGCATCGTGCATCGCTCCGGCGGATTAAGCGTAACGTCGGACGGTCGTCTGCTTGGTCGCTTCACTCAGTCATCGGTCACTCACATCACGGTTGATGCCGGTGCCGGAAATGATTTCGTGACTCTTGTGAACGTCAACGTCAGCAGTGACCTCTACGGAGGGCGGGGGAATGACATTCTGATCGGTGGCGATGCGTCCGATCGAATCTGGGGCGAAGAAGGATGGGACACGCTGTTCGGCGGAGCGGGCAATGACATGCTCGACGGCGGCACCGGGCGCAATACGCTGTTCGGCGGCTCTGGCAGCGACACGCTCAAAGGAATCCGTCATCTGGACCGGCTCTTCGGCGGTCGTGATCTTGATGAACTTCTCTGGAACGACCTTGCCTGAGCAGCAATTCAAATAACGGCAGTTTTCTGATATATTTAACGCGCGCGCGGTTGAACGATGGCACATTCGTTTAACCTTATTTTCCGCACCCCCTTGCGGAGCGAGATTTGTGGGGTATTTCGGGGTATTTCGGGGGTTTGAATTATTTCATGAA
>JAYTAK010000184.1:0-10947 GCA_043737515.1 Candidatus Kuenenia sp.
GATTTCCTGTATTTTCCAGTCGTTTACGCATCCTGAGTCAACTCTTCATGGCATCTCAAAAAAAGGCACTGGTGATCGTCGAGTCACCTGCTAAAGCCAAAAAAATCGCCGGATTCCTGGGCGACGATTACATAGTTCGCGCCAGCATGGGGCACATTCGAGACTTACCATCCAGCGCCGCCGAAATCCCGCCAGCGGTCAAGAAAGAACCGTGGTCGACACTGGGCGTGAACGTCGAAAATGACTTCGATCCGCTGTATGTCGTTCCCGCAGAAAAGAAAAAACTCGTCACCGAACTCAAAGATTGCCTCAAAAAGGTCAACGAACTCATCCTCGCGACGGACGAAGACCGCGAAGGGGAAAGTATTGGCTGGCATCTGGTGCAGGTTCTCAAACCCAGCGTGCCCGTCAGCCGCATGGTGTTTTCAGAAATCACAAAACCCGCCATTCTGGAAGCCATTCGTAACACACGTGCGCTGGATGAAAATCTGGTCCAGGCTCAGGAAACCCGCCGCGTTGTCGATCGACTCTATGGGTACACGCTCAGCCCGCTGCTCTGGAAAAAAATCGCGCGCGGGCTTTCTGCCGGGCGCGTGCAGAGCGTGGCCGTTCGTCTCCTGGTGGCTCGCGAAATTGAGCGGATGAAGTTCCGCAGCGGCACTTTCTGGGACTTAAAAGCCTCGCTGCGAGGGAAAGTCGGTGAGCCGTTCGACGCCGTTCTGCAGACTATCGGCGGACGCCGCATCGCAGCCGGACGCGACTTTGACGAGAACACCGGACGCCTGAAAGACGGTTCCGATGTCCTGCTGCTGGAGGAAAAGCGTGCGAAGGAACTTCTCGAAAAAGTCCGCACCCAACCGTGGACGATCACCAGCATCGAACAGAAACAGCAGACGCGCAAACCCTATCCGCCATTTACAACCAGCACGCTGCAACAGGAATCCAATCGCAAGCTGAGCATGACCGCTCGGCAGACCATGCAGACGGCTCAGCGGCTGTACGAAGATGGTCACATCACCTACATGCGAACGGACAGTGTCAGTCTCAGCGGCGAAGCGATCACCGCGGCCCGCGGGCGAGTTGGCGAACTCTACGGCAAGGACTACCTCAGTCCCGCACCGCGTCAGTTTACAACAAAGTCCAAAGGCGCGCAGGAGGCGCACGAAGCGATTCGGCCAGCCGGTACGGAAATGAAAACGGCCGACGAACTGGGTTTGTCAGGTGCCGAATACAAGCTGTACCAGATGATCTGGAAACGTACGATGGCCACTCAGATGGCCGACGCCATTCTGCGATTCGACACGGTCACCATCAAGGTCGATGATGCGGAGTTCCGTGCATCGGGTCGCACGGTCGAATTCGCGGGCTTCTTCCGCGCTTACGTCGAAGGCTCAGATGATCCGGAAGCAGCGATTGAAGATCAGGATTCCTCACTGCCGCCACTGTCAGAGAAAGACGTGTTAAAGTGTCAGAATGTGGACGCGATCCCGCATGAGACCAAGCCGCCAGCTCGGTTTACCGAAGCGACGCTCGTGCGGACGCTGGAAGCGGAAGGCATCGGTCGTCCGAGTACATACGCCAGCATTCTGAGCACGATTCAGGACCGCGGTTATGTCCGCAAGAATGGCAATCAGCTTGTGCCGACGTTTACGGCAATGGCCGTGACAAAGCTGCTCGAGAATCATTTCCCGAACCTTGTGAATCTGGGATTCACGGCCGGCATGGAACAGACTCTCGACGACATCGCGCTGGGCACGGCGGATCGTTTGCCCTATCTTCGGCAGTTCTATATGGGCAGCGAAGGACTCGACGAACAGGTGAAGCATAAAGAAGGCAACATCGATCCGCGAGAAGCGTGTACGCTGTCGATCGATGGCCTTGATGCCTCCGTTCGCGTCGGCCGCTACGGACCGTACTTCGAAAAAATGAACGGCGAAGAAAAGCTGACCGCGTCTATCCCCGACAACATTGCGCCGGGTGAGATCACGAATGCAGTCGCCGATCGACTCATCGAAGAAAAACAAAGGGGACCGCAGTCGATCGGAATACATCCGGAAGAAGGACTTGCGGTCTACCAGATGCGCGGACCCTTTGGGCCGTATCTGCAACTGGGCGAGATGAAGGACGATGGCACGAAGCCCAAGCGGTGCAGCATCCCGAATTGCTTCGATCCCTCAAACATCGATCTGCCAACAGCCATTCAACTGCTTTCATTGCCGCGCAGAATCGGAAAACATCCGCTCACTGAGAAAGTGGTGAACGCAGGCGTCGGTCGTTTCGGGCCGTATGTCACGCACGACAAGGTGTTCGGCAGTTTTGAGAAGAAGACACATACGTATGAATTCGGTGGCGAAACGTACAACGTCCTGAATATCACGATGGATGCCGCAGTGGAATTGCTGCGGAACACCAAGAAGCGAGCTGCACCAACGCCCTTGAAAGAACTCGGCAATCATCCAGACGATGCAGCGCCGGTGCAGATTTTCGAAGGCAAATTCGGCCCATACGTGAAGCACGGATCGACGAATGCCACTGTTCCCAAGGACACAGACATCTCGACCGTGACGATGGAAGAGGCCGTGTCGTGGCTGGCAGATAAAGTAGCTAAGGGCGGCGGCAAAAAAACCGGTGGTCGACGAGGGGCTGCGAAAAAAGTCGCGGCGAAAAAGACGGCCACAAAGAGCGTTGCCAAGAAAACAGCGAAAAAAACAGCGAAAAAAGCTGGCAAGAAGGCTCCGAAAAAGGATGCCTAAATCAAGGCTTCTGCGGTTTCGTCCGCGCCGAGCGCGGGGCGATGCCCACGCGGTTAAACGAAGAAAGTTTTCCTGCCACACTCACGATTCGTTGCCACTGCCATGACATCTCTGCATTCCATCGTAGTTCTGCTCGTGATTCTGCAGCTCCTGCCATGCAGGACGCTGGCCGGCGATCGGCCATATTCGATTCCCTTCCTCGACTTCGACGATCAGCTTTATCGACAGGTCATTGTCGATCATGAACACGGCCAATATCTGGGGCATCCGACCACGGTGCTGCTCGAAGACGGTCGCACGATCCTGTGTGTGTTTCCCAAGGGACACGGCAAGGGCGGTATTGTCTACAAGCGATCGACCGACGGCGGACTCCACTGGAGCGATCGACTGCCGGTTCCTGAAAACTGGGCCACTTCGAAAGAAGTACCCACACTGCATCGCGTGATCGGGCCTGATGGGAAAAAACGAATCATCATGTTCTCTGGCCTCTTCCCCTGCCACATGGCGGTGACGGAAGACGACGGAGCCACATGGTCTGACCTCAGACCCGTCGGCGACTGGGGCGGAATCGTCACCATGGGCTGCGTTACAGATCTCAAGACTGGTCCCGGACATTACATGGCCATGTTTCATGACGACGGTCGTTACTTCACCAGCGATCCGCAGCAGACCAAACCCATCACATTCACGCTGTACAAGACACTTTCGACGGACGGCGGTCTGTCATGGTCGTTTCCCGAAGTCATCGACAGTTCCGCTTCGCACCACATCTGTGAACCAGGAGTGATACGATCACCGGACGGCAAACAGCTTGCCGTGCTGCTGCGGGAAAACTCGCGACAGCACAATTCCGGGATCATCTTCAGCGATGACGAAGGCAAAACCTGGAGCAAACACCGCGACCTGCCCGCTTCATTGAACGGCGATCGTCATACCGGAAAGTATCTTTCTGACGGACGCCTGTTCATTTCGTTCCGCAGCGTCCAGCCGAAAGGACTGACAGCAGATCATCAAGGCGACTGGGTGGCATGGGTTGGAACGTACGATGATCTTGTCCGGGGAAACGAAGGCCAGTACGTCGTGCGTCTGAAAGACAACAAAAAGGGCTCGGACTGCGCTTATCCGGGCGTTGAAGTGCTGCCTGACGATACGATTGTCACGACCACCTACGGCCACTGGTCGGCCAATCAGATGCCCTACGTCCTGAGTGTTCGACTGAAGTTGACCGAACTCGATGCGATGTCCCCTTGAAACTCGGGTGAATTAACGCACGCGGTACGACTGCATCGGATTAAAGCCAGAGAAAACCGCTGCCTGGCGGGAGTCGCTGCCGGACATCAGCCAATTTCGGCGACAACTTTTCCGTCTTCGATTCTGGCTTCGTATTGAGTCTGGCAGATGCGTTGGTTGAGGCAATGCTGTCCGGTAGTGACGTCGAACTGCCAGCCATGCCAGGGGCAGGTGACGATGTTTCCGCGCAGCACGCCTTTACCCAGCGGGCCACCCGCGTGCGGACAAATGCCGTCGAGCACATGAATCGTGCCATCGACATTGAAGACGGCAAAGATTCGGCCATCCGCGACAACTTCCGCGCTGGTGCCCGGCGGAACGGAGGCGACATCGATCAAGGCGACTGCTGGCACGGTTTGTTGTTACTCCTGCTTCATCGATTTCGCAACGTCTTCGGCTTTGTGAAGAACACGCATCACGTTGCCGCCCAGAATCTTGTGGATCGATTCCTTGTCGTAGCCTCGATTCAGGAGTTCCTGAGTGATCAACGGATACGACGCGACGCTTTCCAGTTGTTCGGGAAGTCGTGGCACACCATCATAATCCGAACCGATTCCCACATGATCGATCCCGGCGACTTTGACGAGATGATCGATGTGATCGACAACATCGTGCAGACTTCCACGAGCTTCTTTGTCCAGTTTTAACCGCGCGGTCGGCACGATGAACGCTGAAAAGAAATTCACCATCACCACGCCACCGTTCTTTGCCACCAGCGGCAGGACTTCGTCCGGAACATTGCGAGGATGATCACAGATGGCTCGGGCGCTGGAGTGCGAAAAAATCACCGGTGCTTTTGTGGTGGCCAAAGCCGCCTTCATTGTTTCGGGTGAGACGTGCGACAAATCGACCAGCATGCCCAGGCGATTCATTTCGAGCACGACGTCTTTGCCGAAGTCTGACAAACCATGACTGACAGGTTCGTCAGTTGCCGAATCTGCCCACTTCAGAGATCTGGAATGCGTGAGCGTCATATAGCGGCAACCTTCGTCGTAAAGCCGCTGCAGATTGCTGAGTTCGTCTTCGATGCTGTAGCCGCCCTCGATTCCCATCATGGATGCGACTTTGCCGGACTTGACGATGCGTTCGATATCACTGGCGGTGGATGCAAATTCAAATGTCTCCGGATACCGCTGCATCATGATCTTCACGATCGAGATCTGATGCAGAGTCTGCAACAAAGCATCGCCGGTCTTGTCGTGTTCCGCCGGGACGAACACAGACCAGAACTGCGCCTTCAAGCCGCCTTGGCGCAGTCGCGGGATGTCAGTGTGCAGGGTGGGCTGTGGTTTGGAAATATCGAGCGTATCGAACGACGAATTTCCTTTGTCACGAATTTCCCACGGCAGGTCGTTGTGTCCGTCGAACAGCATTCCGGCCGCATGAATGGCAGCGGCTTCCGGTGTCAGCACGACGTTCGGACGAGCAGCATCGTCAGCCTGCGCCGCGGCGGCATAAAGGACCAGCCCTGCGGCAATCCACCACGAGGCTTTGCTAATCGCGGCTGATGCTGGCTCGTTTAACCGCGTGCCCAGCGGGCAGCGTGAGCACTCTCCTGTTGGCTGGATTCCAAAACGCGGGGCGTTGCCCACGCGGTTAAACGAATGTCCCATCCTCAACCGCGCGCGGCATAACAAACTGAATCCGGATGATCGTTGTGGTTGTGTCATAAAATCGTGCCGCCGTGGATTCTGACAATTCGGACCGTTCAGACTGATCGGTCAAATCGCTGGCCGGTGAAACGTTCGTGCATTGTTCGCTGAGCAGAGCGACCACACTAACCGCTGTCGCCCGATTAGTAAACCGCCTGGTCGTTATTCCTGTTGCCCTGCGGTACACCCGGAGGCACGCTTTCAGGACCGACCGGTACGCCTTGCAGCAGGCGTTGCTCAGCCGCCTGGCGGGCCGTGCTGCGTGGACGTTCATAACCGCGCGGGGACGAATCGGTTGATGGACCGATGTCCGGGTCGGGAAATGGATCCTGCCGACTATACGCGGCGTTTTCAGCAGCCGGGAATTGATTGTACCAGGTAGGAAATCGAGTGAACTGCGGATTGAGACAGCCAGGAATAATCGTCATTCCCACGACCACAACATGCCGACACCACGCCGACGTTCGATCGCGAACGCGGTTTGATTCGGACTTGTGACTCGTCGTAGCAACCATGAAAATCGTATTCTGCTGGTTTTGACACTCTGAAATGATTTCGCTATGCGACACGCAGTCTCCAATGACTCGCTTATAATCCACGCGGGTCTGAGTGAGAGAATTGGCGAGCGGCATGCGTCAGCTTGCCGGTACAAAAAAGCGATGTACCGGAGGGCTCACGCCACTCCGCTCGCCGCTGCCTCATTCCTGGCCGCGTGAAGAATAACATCTCATCCATAGCCGTGTTGAGTATAACGTCCGCCCTCGCAGGTTTTCGGGAGGTCCCTCTGCATGGATGCCGCATCGAACGCGGCACTGTCTATGCGGCTTTGAAAGCACGAGCATTTGCTGCCCACTGAACCCATTCCGTCACTTCTGCAAGATCCGGCTTCCGGCCACTGCGAATAATGCGTTCGCCTTCTTTTGTAATTGAGAACGGTTCAACAACCGCCAGCAGAGTTGCCGGGATTTGTCTGGCCAGTTCTTCCGGAGTCGTGATTCCGCACGCGACCAGGATCTGAGCGTCGTGGCCACGCAGTTCCGGAATCTGACACACCAATCGCGACTGATGCTGCCACTGCTGAATCACTTGCGGCGTCATGCGACGATGGCTCAGCTTTTCTGAAATGCGTTCGGGTGTCATGTTCATCAGATCTTCTACCGTGCGAATGCCGATCGCTTCCAGCATTTGAGCCGTCCGTGGTCCGATCGATGGTGCTTTTTCGATATTGCTCGTTCGATTCAAAAAGAATCGCAGTCCACCGGATCGTTCGGCGACTTCAGCTTGCTCACCTTCGGCCACAATCGTTTCGGTTCTCAGTCGGGACGTCTGACGGCGACGGCGAGCCAGTCGGCGGGCGCGGCGTTCTTCGACGTCGGCGTCTCCGTCCCCGCTGATCACGCGACGACGGCGGCTGGTGCGTTGTGCATTCGATTCTCGGTGACCGTGATCTTCCCGCGACATCGCGGCAGTCGCACCGACCAGACTTGAATGAGAAGCAGCAGTCGTCGTGCGCGGCGCTGATCGCATCGAAAACCGTGACCGATTGTTGCGGGCTTCATCAAGCGTCCGCGTGAATTGGCCAAAGCGAGCCCAATTGATGGCCTGTTGACGATCGATCAAACGGCCTCCGCGACGGTAACGACTGCCAGCCTCCGATCGCTGAAACTCGGAGACTCGATCGAACACCGTTTCCGGGCGGAGACGGCTGAGTTCTTCCACGCTGCGAATCCCTGAGGCGTACAACAACGCCGCATCACTCCGACGCAGCATCGGAACGCGCGTCGTCAGTTCAGCCTGGCCCTGCAAGGCGTGCAAACGATCTACCGACAACTGGAATCCTTTCAGGCGCGTCGTCTCCTGAAGCTGCGGAACCGTTCGATTCAGCAGATCATCGATGGTCAGGATGCCGGATGTTCGCAATGCTTCCAGTTCCCCCAGCGTGATCCCGGCAAGGTCTTCCACACCATGATCGACTTCCAGATAGAACAACCAGTTCGTGCCAGTCGGATGGATCGCCGCTTCGACCGGCTGCAGCGGCGGCTGGATCACGACCGGACTGACTTCCATCACCGGTTCCACGTAGGCATGCAGGATCGGCTGCGGCATCACCGGGGGCAGCATTACCGGGGGCAGCACCATGGGGGCAGGTTTTGGCTGTTCAGCGCGATGGTCGAACGTCCGCACATCGGCATTGAAGCGGGCGAACAGGTCTCGCACATCCTTCTGGCAAGTGAAGAAGACGATCTGATGTCCCTGTTGAGCCATCTCGGTCAGCAGCGTCACCGCCGCGTGGGCTCGTGCATCATCCGAGGTCACAAAGACGTCATCCAGAATCAGCGGGACATGTCCCTGAGTCTTTGAACGTACCTGAATCAACGCCAAGCGCAGAGCCAGGCCGACCTGATCGCGAGTACCGCGACTCAGTTGTGGCAGCGTCAGGTCTTCGCCCGTGTGAGTCGTTTGGACCAGAATTCGATCCGGCAGCACGGCAGACACGCTGCGGCACTCGCCATCGGTCAGTCGTTGAACGTATTGCGAGGCCAGTTCAAGAACTTTGGAATGACTGCGATTCTTCAGGCGTTCGATCACTTCCCTCAGGCTCACTTCGGTGCGATCCAACTGTCGGCGATGGTCTTCGAGCAGTACGATTTCTGACTCCAACTGCGCAATTTGCGAGCGCAATGCATCCAGTTGTTCCAGCGTGGCGGAACCGGTGAGTTCCTGCCGCAGGCGTTCCAGCAAAATACGTTTGCTGCTGCGTGAATCTTCGATTCCACAGCGTTCGGCTACCAGGTGACCGAGTTCAGCTCGCAGACGCGGCAGTTGAGCCTCAACTTCCGCAACCGTCCGGTATCCGGACAAACCCTGCGTGTCCGGACCAGACAATTCCTGATGCCCCGTGAAACGACAGGCGACTTCGCTCTTTGGAATGGCACCGTCGGCAAGGACGTTTTCCGCCCGCGCGAGTTCTGATCGCAGTGTCGCGATGTTAGCTTCGAGCAGACGTTCCATTTCGACCGCGCTGGAGTGTGTGCGTTCGGCAAGCGTGGCCTGAAGCGATGCGACATGTCGCGCGGTCGCCTGTTCGTGCTGACCGAAGTAGGAACACAAAGCAGCGACTTCGCCGCGCAACTGGCGAATCACGTCGGCATCGCTGATCCGTTCGGATTCGGCATGAACAGATCCGCACAGCCGCTCCGTCAGAGTCTGCGTACGTTCTTCAAGTCGCGAAACGATCGCACGGATCGTCTTTGCCGATTCCCCCGGACGCAATGTCGAATCGGCAGCCGCGTGGCGTAACTCACTGTGGCGTAACTCATTGTGGCTCTCGCGTGAAATCAGTCCTCGAATTTCCCGCCAGCGTTCCAGCCTGGCCGTGACCGTGCGAATCTCGCCTTCGATCGCCTGTCGATTCAGCGGCAGGACATTGCGGCGACGAAGTTCGATCAGCAGTTGTTCCAGCTTCAGAATCTCAGCATCGATCTCGCGACTGCGTGCGTCGATGCTTTCGATACTCGCGGATGCCGCATCAAGTTCGCGAACGAGATGTTCCATGCGTAAAGGCAGGTCAGCAGCAGGGCGTCGCAGCGTGGCAATTTCGCCCTGCAATTCTACCTGACGGCGGCGTAGTTCTGAGATGCGAAGGACGATGCCTCCCTGGACTCCGTTTCCATCACGATCGCGAATCGCTTGAATCAGCGCGGCTTCAGTCTGACGAAGTTCCGGAGCATTGTCGGTGAGTCCCATGCCGGACTCCATGCACAATCGCGTCAGAATCTCGAAGCGTTCGGCTTCTTCGTAGCCCACGGTGAAGACTTCACGAAAGACGTCTTCAGTCACCCACGCAGGCAGCGAATTTCCCTGGCCTGCAATCGAATGCCGATCGAATTCGTCGGTCATAGTGAAGTGTTCGCCGACACTGCCCGACCAGGAGCGACGCAGCGTGCGTGGCCCGCTGAAAGTCTGAATTCGTGCGTAACCGGATTCGGCATGAAGTTCTGTCTGCGTCCACGGCGTGTTGCCACGATACCCGAACAGCAGGCCGCGCAGGAATCTGACAAAGGTCGATTTCCCGGCACCGTTCGGTCCCCAGAACACAGTCACGCGGTGCGACAGCTTTTCGACTGAAACATTGCTGAGCGAACCAAATCGATCAATTCGAACATCCGTGAGTTGCATCGCTGCCATCCTTAATTGAAATCAAATGCATTGTGTTTGTTTCGTCGCAAAACGCGGGTAACGATCACTGTAGACAGCACGGATTACGCGACCCGCCGCAACAGATCCAGGCCGACACCCACTTCGCTTCCCGAGCCCAGCGGAATTCCGATAGAACCGTTTTCGATGCATCTGTCACGCTGGCTGAATTTCAGGATTCGCTCGCGGACTACGGCCACAAATTCCTTCGCAGCAATTGATGGATGCCGACTGACATCGACCGTGCTGTTGTCAGAAAACCGAATGCGATACGGCCACGCGCCGGAATGCCCAGCATGCAGACTGCTGCGAAGATCCTTCAACAGATCCAACTCGCTCAATGGTTCCATCAACGCACCGGACAGCGAAAGATGTCCGTCAACCACCCATTCGACTACGACCGTGCAGCGTCCATTCGTCGCCAGCGCGCGACTGCGTTCACGGAGCAACTCGCCCAATTGAGATGCTGCCATTCCCTGTCGGCACGAAACGAGTTCCTGAGCGAATCGAATCACATCCGTCACACAGGCTCGAGCAGTGAGCAACTGTCGCGACAGATCCGCATCGACCAGTTGGCAGCCGAATGCGCCGCGTTCCATCGGGCCGATTGACTGCGGGCACCCCGCCGACATCCGCAGCAGTCGGTCGTGTGCTGAGGCGACTCCGTCGATGGAATCAGAGGTCGCCGACGGCGTCAGTGACGGCACCGCAACGTACGCGAGGTCGGCCTGAGGGCGACGACCTGAATCCGTGGCTACTTCGATGCCCAGTCCGCCTTTGCGACCTGGAATCGAGACTGGTGAAACACTGCACTCGATCTGTTCGAGACCGTTGGACCAGACATCCAAACGTTGTCCGGGGGCCAGGAGAATCGCGTCCAGACGCTGAAGCGCGGCGTGGTCAGACTCCGGATGGCCTGCCAGAACAAGGCGAATTCCGTGCTCGCGAAGGGCCAGGGTCTGGGCTTTCAGCCATGTCACGGCCAAGCTTAGATCCTGACTGGATTCTGTCAACTTGCCAGCAATCAGCAGCAAGTGACAGCGGCCAGCGATGGC
>JAYTAK010000185.1:0-10929 GCA_043737515.1 Candidatus Kuenenia sp.
GACTGTTCATTGACCGACCCGCGACTGTTGGCCATCGCTCAACGTCTGCATGGCATCGACAAGAACGGAACGCGCGAAGGCGGTTCACAGTTGGTCGATGAAGTCACTATTCCCGAAGACGTGCTCAAGCGGATGATGAGCGAAGACATTCCGTTCGACACGGCATTAGCGAATCTGCAGGGGTTGCTGGTCGGCGAGGGACCACTGTGTCTGAAGCTGACTGAGGCTGCTCGGGAACGCACAAACACGCTGCGAATCGGCAAAGAGATCACGGATTTTGCAAAATCGGAATTCGGGCTCGACGTCCAACTGGTCGAACGAACGCTTCCGCAGCCGACCGATACGCACTTGAATCTCGACGACGAACCAGCATGGCAGGTCTATGAAGCCTCGCGCGACTATGTCAACAATCAGACTCCGGCCGATCTTCAGCTTGCATGGGCTCGAATGCATATCGATCACGATATGACGCACAAGTTCCTGCAGGCTCTGGCAGCTATGAAGGTGCCAGACAATCCGGAGGAAACCTGTATCGAACGCACCTGGTTTGTACGCGGCTCAATGGCTGCGATGTCTGTCAGTTTGAGCGAAATGGGCGAAGCAGACCAATCGTCAGCCCTCGCCTTGATTTGTGCAGCCGCCGAGGCAGAAGGAATCACAAGGGCGCAACTGCATGTTGGCGGTCGTGCGGTGGCGGCGACATCACTGAACCAGGCGGTTCAGGAGGCCGTATGGAACAAGGCGGCGCCGGCATGGAATCTGTATCACCGCTCACCAATTCTTCTGTCGTTTGTGATCAGTCTGAGCCTGCCCTATTTCATGCTGCGAAGTCTGCGGCTGGCAATTCTTGTTCAGTCCGTTTCCGTGCTGTGTTCATTCGCTGCAGTGGCTTTGATCCCGGCGTCGGGCTCCGCGATGAACATGGTGCTGATCGTGATCCCGACACTGTTGATGGTGATCACAACCTCCGGCGCGATTCACATCTGCAACTACTGGAAAAACTCCGGGATTGATGATTCCACGAAATCTGTTGTCCACGCCGCACGTATGGCCTGGTGGCCTTGTTTCCTGGCGAGCGCCACGACGGCGATCGGACTGGCGTCGCTGGTCGTGAGTTCGCTCGTCCCGGTGCGGGACTTTGGAATCTATTCGTCCATCGGCTGCATCATTTCATTCCTGTGCGTGCTGTACGTCCTGCCTTCGCTGATGCTGTATTGGCCGCAAGCCCCGCCGAGACCTGAACATCTCAACAACCGCATCTGGTATCGCCTTGGCCAATTCCTGTCCCTGCACCGAGGCAAGAACTGCGTGTTCAATCTGGCGCTGACAGCACTGTGCCTGTGGGGCATGTTTTATTTCCGCACGGAGACGAAAGTCATTCGCTATTTCCCGGATGACTCGCAGGTGACGCAGGATTATCGCTTCCTTGAAGAGAACCTGTCGGGCATTGTTTCCGTGGATACGATTGTCCGATTCAGTGATGAGATGCAGGAGAAAGTCCCGTTCCTGGATCGCGCTCGAACCATTCTGGAGATTCAGCAGGCTCTGAAGGAACATCGTGAAGTGAGCGGCACGCTGTCGCTGGCATCGTTTATCAATCTGCAGGAGACGGACGATGCAACTGAGACTGTCCGTTCACGTCGCACGGCAAATCTTCGCGAAAACCTGATTGGCAAGAAAATTCACGAACGACTGCAAAAAGGCGACAAAGCGGCCGCAGGTCTGACGTCGTTCCTGGCACTGCCGACGACGGCGACCGACTGGAAGAAAACAGGCGACGCCGCGCTGAATGAGCCCGGCGACGAAGTCTGGCGAATCACATGTCAGTCCAGTATTCTGTCAGACTGTGATTACGCAATCCTGACGAAGGAACTGGGTGAGATCGTCGACAGGCATCTGGCCACGTTTGCCGCCGGTAAACCCGTGCATCGAGTCACGGGGCTTGTGCCAATATTTTTGCGGACTCAGAACGCACTCCTCGAAAGTCTGATCAGCAGTTTTGGACTCGCTCTGCTGCTGATTTGTGCTGTCATGGCGGGAATGTTGCGGAGTATTCCAGCAGCGTTGTATGCCATGCTGCCAAACGTGATGCCCGTCGCAATGGTTTTCGGGCTGCTGGGATGGACGGGGATTCGAGTTGATATCGGCACCATGATTACGGCATCTGTGGCACTGGGACTCGCCGTCGATGGCACGCTGCATCTGATCACATGGTTTCGTGAATTGCTGCGACAGGGTGTGCCGCGACAGGAAGCGGTCGCGAAATCGCTGGAACACTGTGCTCCGGCTCTCTGGCAGACCAGCGCTGCGATCGGGTTCGGAATGCTGGCCTTGTATCCTGTGGAGTTACTGTTGATCAGTCGCTTTGGCTGGATTATGGCCGGAATGATCTTCGCCGCGCTGTGGGGAGACGTCATTCTGTTGCCCGCACTGCTGGCCGGACCGCTGGGAGCTGTGATTGAGGACGTTGAGAAGCGGCGGAAAGAAAAGAAGGAACCTCCCGGTCCGGCTCAGAAGGATCCTTCCACGGAAGCGAAAGCTGTGGCAGTTCCAGTGATTCCGGTGAAGGAATCCGTTCCGGTTGGAACCCGAGCGGCGAGCGTCATTACTCGTGCTCCCCATTTTCCACGTATTCGTCCGGTGTTTCCGGAAAAGAGCCATTAGCGGCCTGGAAAAGGGGTCAGCCAAACGGCCCAAAGGGTGTTCTGCACTCCTGGTTCCTGTCCCTTTTTCCAGACCAGTGCCCCCCTTTTTCAGACCAGTTGAACCGATTTTGGGTATCCTGTGTCCCGAAGTTGCCCAACCGGTGTGCGAAGTCTTGTAAAGCCGCAAATGAATCTCTAACATCCGCGCCTCGCCGATCGGTTTGGCAAGAATCGGTGCTGCGGGTGGAAGTATTTTGCTCTGGATTCCATGGCGAAACGCTTTTTCGGGCAGATAGCTCAGTTGGTAGAGCACAGGACTGAAAATCCTGGTGTCGGGGGTTCAATTCCCCCTCTGCCCATTCGACAATACAAAGGGTTTCCGAAAAAATCGGAAACCCTTTGTTCATGTTCTGCCCCCAGTTCTGCCCCCAATTTCAGTTTTCTGTCATTTCGGCTTCAATCGGCTGGAACAGATTCGCCGTTGCCGCCGTCACTCGCGCCATGCCGGTCTTTGTGGCATGTGCGTAGATTCGTGATGTCACGACTGAACTGGCATGTCCCAGCAGCTCCGAGACGTTGTTGATTGGAATTCCGCTTTCCAGCAGGAGGGTAGCGGTTGTGTGGCGCATTTCGTGCCAAACGAGAACAGGAACCCCGGCCTTTGCGCACAAGGGCTTAAACGTCCTGCTGACAAGGTTGTTGCGGTTGATGATGTTTCCGGCATGATTGCAGAACACAAGGTTCTCGCCTGATGTCGGGTGTCCGTCCATCATCATCCGACCGCGGTGCTTGTCGAGTGCATCCATAACGTAAGGAGGCACAATGATTGCCCGGTTTCCGCCGTCAGTTTTCGGAACCTCCCCGATTGTGGCTTTGCCTTTCACGTCAGTCAGTGTTCTGGAAATCTGGATTTCGTTCTTCGTCCAGTCGATGTCAGACCAGAACAACGCCAGGGCCTCACCTTGCCGCATCCCCGTGAACATGGCGAGCGTGAACAGTGCAAACCAGCGATGTCCGGCAACATGCTTCAAGAATGCCTGAGACTGGTCTGCAGTCCAAACAGTGTGTTTCGTCTTCTTCAAACGTGGCTTGTCAGACTTGGCGCATGGATTGAATCCGATCAGGTCCCGCTTCACAGCATCGTTCAGCGTTTTGTTGAGCACACTGAAAATGTGCTGCTGACTGCGCGGGGACAGTTCGATGCTGTTCGCCTGGCTGATCACACTGTCGATGTGCAGTCCCGTTAGTTGCTGCAGGCGAACCTTGCCAATGACGGGATTGATATGCTTCGTGATGTCAGCCTGATACCGATCTTTCGTTGACACTGCGGCGCGGCTGATGTTCTCCATCCAGAACTTCAGGTATTCAGCCACGGTCGTCTTTGTTGCGCTCGGCAACTGACCTGCGTCGTTTGCTGTTTGTGCCATGCGGAGTTTCTTCTGAACTTCCGCCTTCGTCTTGCCATAGATGTCTTTGCGTCTACGCCTGCCGTCAGAACCAACTCCGAGTGATATCGTTGCACGCCAAGTACCGTCTGCCCGTTTCTGAATCGAACCCTCGCCGCGGCCGCGTTTGTGTGATTTTGCCATTTGCATTCACTCCACCAATAGTGAACACCAACAAGAAAGAACGCGGGAAGCCAGTTGGTGAAATGGTTTGTCGGCCGGCCAGCCTATCCCGCGTTTGAACAGTATGCACCGAATGAACGAACGTTTTCCAGCTCACCAACACGAGCAACGGACCGAAAGTTGATTTACCTGGACAAACAAGGCGGCGATCGCGCGACGCTGAAACGGGAGACGGTGGCCATCGCGTTCGAAAGGTCCCGACGGACCGATTGCACGTCTGAGCAGCCGCGGGAAAGCGAGCGCCTCGAGCGCCTCGCAAACTGGCGTCGGTCGCTGCCTCATCACCGAGCCCGGACTTGGAATTCGGTGACAGTGGATCCGCAACGAATCCAGGAGTTCAATTAAACGACTGCAGTTGCTTCAGCAAAAGGCTGAGCGCCATCGCCTGTACGTTCTTGGCTTCGATCGCCTTTTCCATCCTTGCACATTGCTCCTGCGCTTCAGCGAGCTGAAAAAGCGCGAACTGATAACGAGCCTGATCAAAAGTCAGTCCCGAAACCAAATACTCAGGCGCTTTGTGGCCGAACGCGGAACTGAATTGCTTCACACGTTCGATTGAAACGGATTGTACTTTCGTGGGGGCCTGTGATTTCTTCATGATGTGATTCGCCTTTGAAAGAAAGAGTGTCTCAATCTCTGCTACTTCCCGATAGACGCGGGAAGCCAAACGCTCAGGAAGTACCTTGACCGGGGGGGGGCCTGTGGAGCCCGAAAGGACTGGATCCGCGCCGGAACGCGGTCGGCTCTGGTTTTGCCGATCGGTATTTCGCCCGAAATGTTCAAAGATGATGCCGGACTTTGCTTTCGCATCCACGTTGAGCCCGGCACCTGAGACCTGCCAAGTCCTATCATGGCAACCCTTGGCAAGTTAAAGCGACCGACGACACAGGGACCTCGTCATTGTCGGACCGCCGCACCATCCTGCCGGCACAGCTGCCGGACGTATGAATCCCTGGCCTTTTCTCTTCCAATCGATCGCACCGGTTATGTAGACCGGTGCGATCGTTGTCCACGGAGTGCCAGGCCTTTTGGCTTTCGCCACCCTCGTTGAAGACCTGGCACCGAACCCACCTGGCGACCGACGCGGAGCCAGGTGGGGGAAGCGACCAACGGGACAAGAGCCTACCCATTGTTGGACCGCCGTTGCCGCGCTATTTGCACAACTGCCGGACGAATGTCTGCAGCTCCTCAACGGCCCTGGTGATTACAGAACCTGCCTGCATCCTCAAGGTGTTGAGTCTGGCCATGTTGTCTTCTGACGATTGCAGGGTGGCCTTCGAGTCCCGAACAAACTGACTTCGATTCACTTGGTGGCCGATCTGAATCTCTGCTGCGCGCGGATCATGCTGGTGAACTGGATTCAGCTCAGCAGAGATACCCGCGTTCTTCAATTTCTTCGTCACATCGTTGATGGCCTTTGCGTGTTCCTTCTCCGCGGCATCAATACACTTCTGGAACGCCTGCTCGAACGATTCAAGTATCTCCGCGCGCTCCTCAGCCACAGAAACTCGCTCCTGCAGGAGCTCCAGAGTGCGTTGTTGCGATTCGTCTCGGAACTTCCGTATCTCAGTGATCTTCAACTTTCGGCAGTCCGGGAACTTGGCGGCCACCTGCGCCAATCGGCCAGCGATCGCATTTTCGACCTGAGAAACTCTTTCATTGTGCTGTTGACGCTTTTCGAGCTCGGTACCGGTGAGCCCTTCAAGTTCGATCCGAAGGTCCTGGCTCATCGCTTTCGGTCCATTTTCCGTGAACATTTTCAACCCTCATCTAAAAATTTCGTGTGACATTTGCCGCCCACTTGAACGGCAACCAAAATCATTCTGCATCCAACGCAACCCGCTCCGAAGAGTCGGCCGCAGTTCCCGCCGTTGCGACTTTCTGCAACAACCGCATCAAATACGGTCGAACAAAACCGCTTTGAGCTCCGAGCTTCGTGAATCGTCTCTGAAGACCATCGCGACGCACTTCGTCTGCTTCGTCGGCGATCAGTGCAATGATCTCATCGGACGACATTGCATCCAGACTCTCGCCCCATTCTGAGTTGAGTTCGTCTGAAGCGCTTTGCGTGGCTTCGACCTGACGTTGTCGGATTGGTCCGAGGTTCGCCGCGCTGTTGACGATCGGGAAAGCCGGCGGCGATTTTCCCGCCGGTGGCGTGATTTTTTCGGATCCGACTGCCACCCAAACTTTGCAGCCGGTTCGGGGGTGATCGGCCTCGCGGATCAAACCCGCCCTTTCCAATTCCCGCCGGCGTGGCCTTTGAGTGTCGCCACTCATATTCAGGCCGGACTGAATCTGTTTGTCGGTCGCCCCGTACGCGCCACGCTCTTGAATGAACTCCAACACTGCGCGCTGTTTGCCCGTAATGCTTTGAAGCTGATTCCGTGGAATGCGGTTCGAATGTGACGAATTGTTTGGCATGGAGTTTCACCTTTGAATGGATCAATCGGCACCTGAAAAAACGGCGCAAACCTTTCAGCAAAAATGCTTACCCAATCAGCCTTGCGGACCCTGAGCGCGGATGGTTCTCAATTCCACAATCGAGACGGCACCTGAGGCCTGTATCTTTTGCAGATGACCATCTGAGAAATCTGCCGGCATCTCAGGGCTGTCTGATGCACCTTCGGGTTGCTTCTGGTCAGCTGAAGTTCGTGCCCTTTCGTGTTCGGCGTATCGCTTCAGAAACGGCGAATTGGATCTCTCTTCGTCGGTCATCCGCTGGTGAATTGGATCGGCTGACTGAATCGAACTGTTGATCGATCCTACCGTTTCACGAAGTTTGCGGCGCTCGTCTGCCTGCCGTCTCAATTTCCGGCCGAACTCTGAATCGACGCTCTTTGTGAAAGCGGTGAGAATCCATCCTTTGATGATCGCTCTCCGAAAATACAGCCACGGTGAATCCTTGCGTAGTGCAATGCCAGCCATCGTGAAGATGCGACTCCTGTGAACGGCGTCTGCTGGGAATGTCCCGGACGAAGTTGCGAGCTCGTACAGTGCATCGACAACTTCGGGAACTCGTAGCCCATCTGGATCAACGCTCAATGTCTCCCATGAGTCGCCGCTGCAGCTCATTGCGATTCCAGATTTTCTGCAGAAGTCTGCAAGGTTAGCTAAGCTGACTTGGTTAAGAACTAAACACATAGAAGTGGCGATTGAAGAGTGCGCCGCGCACTGCGGGGCGCACTGCGGAATTGTGCGGGGCGCACTGTTCTGAATTTTGAAGCGTGTTGTCTCGGTTTTTGACCCGATCAACGAACCAGTCGATAGCACATTCGGGGAGCACGTGCTTCAGATTGAAGAGCCATCCGGACATAGTGTTTACTCCAACCGAATGAACCAAGATTTTCGGATTGATCTGCTTCAGTTTTTTCAGGTTGATTTGATACCAGCGTGGTCTCAGTTTTGCCGCCGTGGCGAGCGTCTCGATCGTCGCCGAAAGGAGCACATAACCATCCTCATCAATGTCGGTCACAAAGCGCGGATGGAATGCCGCCGTGGAAAGTAACCCGCGAAACACAATCTGCAGTGGCTGGGGCTTGAGTGCTGCGATACATGTATCGAGAGTCGCAGCGTCGAAATTGAATGTTCGCTGACTGGCAGCCGGTCGATGCTCGCTGAAAATGTCATCTTGAGTTTTTGGATCCGAATTCGGCTGTAGTTCTGCTTCATCGTCCGGCATTGAAAAATGTCCATCCGTGACAGTTTGGGTGAGGGTAGGGCGCGTTCTTGGGTAGCTGGCCGGGGACACGACCCAAGAACAGCACACGGAAAGAGTGGTCGCGTGTGCGGCGGCGGCCTGGCAGATTGGCGCGGCGTCTGGACGAATTGCAGTGAGGGCGCTAGAATCATAGGCGAAGTCCCGGTGAGGGCTGGCATTGATGAGGGCTGCGAGGTGACAACTCGCAGCCCTCCGGTTTTTGGCTACAGATCAAACGGCCGTTCGGCGTGCGGCCTTTCTGCAAGTGGCCGGTCAATCGGCTTTTCATGGCGTTGACCTGGTTCAAGCAGATTCGCCAGCTCCTCAGGCTCGATGTGCAGCTTTGCGGCAATGTCATCGAGTTTCCCACCTTGCCGGAGTGCCTCACGGCATTGGTCTAAGGTGTCCTGATCGATGTATCGCATGGCGTGGATTCCTTTTGTCGCTGTTCCTGTGGGGATGTGGTCTGACGATCATCGTCAGAGATTCAGGCCGCTGGTGGGCTGGCCTGTGCCTGAATCATGCCGCTTCATCATCAGACTGAGACGCTTTGATGGCGTCATCTGAGATCTTGTGAAGCGCTGGCCACGGGATGCGTCGGGCGTTTCGGATAGTTGTTGCCGGTAACTGTCCGTCCCGGATCATCGCGTAAATCGTCGTTCTGCCGATTGTCAGAAATTTTGCGGCCTGTTCGACGGTCGCAAGTCCCTCGCGCGGGGACGCGGCTGGATGTGTGGTTCGCATTTCGTTCTCTCCCTGTGACTCACGGTTGTCGTGCGTCCACTCAATTCGCGGACGTTCAGGGGAGCAATAGAACCAACGCCGATGAAAGCTTCAACAGCAGTTAGACGACTGTTTCGATAGTGATCGAAAGTGATCGTTAGATATCGTTACGCGGTTCGATGACGCCACGTTCGTCAAGAAAGCTTTTGAGAAATCGCACTGGACCCCGCTTAGGCGTCAACGGATCTCGCTTAGCAACCTCAGACGGAATCCAGTCAGTACGAAGTGCAGCTCTCCATTTGACTGCCTCTAAGTTGAATGCCTCTTGCCAGAGTCCCGGCGCGTGATATCCACTCCACAGAGGAACGTCCGTGTTGGGGGACGCATCGGCATTCACGGCAGACGCCAAACGATTCGCATTTCCGTGTTGAATCGGAACCGCATCGTCCGGATGAGAGTCGCTCGCCAGCATTTCACCGCCGCGCACGGTGTTCGCTTTCGCTTCACTGGAAAGTGATCTGCCGATTTCACTCGCCTCAAGACGTTGCATCCAACCGGCTTCGAGTATCAGCATTCGATGCAAGTAGTTTGAATCCCAACCTCTACAACGTCTAGCTTCCGAGATCATTCCAGATTGCATTTGAGGCTGACTGTAGATCCATTCCACGAGATCGTGATCCAACGGCGGTCGATACCAAATGCCGCCAACGTTGTGAACGAATCCGCGTGTAAGTTCAAAAGTGACATCAGAAATCAAGGCATGAAAACTGGTTGCCTGGCGTCCATATCGTGAAGCATCCGTGAGTGGCCGATCAAGGCGCGCCGAAACCTCTTGCCATGCGGCTGCGAATCGAATCTCATCCTCGTAGTCCAAACTCAGGCCACCTCGATGCTGATCGTTGATTGCACAGAGTTCTTGCATGATCAAGCGAGGCGGATTTTCCTGCAATCCGTAAATCACCGCGGTGAGACTCCAGAACGATTCGCGAAACGCAGCAAAGCGGGAACGTAGCACTTCTACGAATTCTTCATCACTTGCACATTCGTCATGCCCCGTTTCAACGTACCGAATCCATGCGTCAATGCAGAAAATTGCATCCAACCGGACGTTGTCGAACGGCGATTCGCTTTGATCAAATGGCCTCGCGTGGAACGAATCAATCGCCCCGGTTTTTTCGGCGAAACCGAAGAAATTCGTTTCGTATCCCACGAACGACATGCTTCGAAAAGGATCGCAGAATGCGAATCGAATCCGATCGTCACCAAACATGAAAATGCGAAAGCAGTCCGGGTCAAATTTCTCGCCCGGTTTCCAGAATCGAACCAAATTTGACCTTACTTGATTCGCCTCGTCAGTCGTCATCATTGAGTCGATGGAATCGTCAAACGATTCTAGCCAATGCGGCAACATCAGCTCACGTCGTTGGGATTCCAATTCTGCGGTCAAATCACAAATATCCAGCCACCAAGCATTCAGGCGAGGCTTTTCCAGTCGCTGCCGAATGACATGGGCCAAATTCAGAAAGTGATTCTTTCCCGGTGAACTCATCAGATCGACTTTCCGATTGTCGAATTCCGAATTCAAACAAACGGGGAAGGCAGTTCGGATGCTGCTTTTCGGCCGCTAAGCCTATCCCCATCTGATTCAGCTGAACGTGAATCAAGCGGCTGATCCCCACCGCGTTTCGCGTTGCCTGTGGCCGGAAGTTAGCGAAGCGTTTTCAATGCTTCTACTTCGCTTCGTCGATCTTTAAACATTTTGAGCAGACTTCGATCCCAGACAACGCCGGAAGTCTTGAACGCATGTCGTCCAGGTCGCTGAGCAGTGTTTCAACTTTCTTCTGCCGATCAAACCGTTGTTCATCGCGCAGCACGGTTTCGAGTTCCTCGAAAATCAGCAACGCACGGCAGAACTGTGTCAGGCGTTCGAAGTCGTCCCGTTCCAGCAGAATCCTGTCGAGAACAGGATGCGAGCTTTCTCGCAACGGCTTGAGCCGTGAATACCTTTGAGTGGCTACTAGCAATGCAGTGGATTCTTCGCACATGGTGAGTACTCCGACACAGAATTCGGCATGGGCCTTGAAACGATCGCTTTGAAAACACCGATGGAACCAACGCCGTTCGGTTCCATCGGCAGCAGTGAACTGTTGCACGGGCATTCCTTACACAGTGGCCAGTTCTCGTCGGCCTCGCTGTTTGCTGGGGAATGCAACCGTTTGAGGCTCTGTGTGGT
>JAYTAK010000186.1:0-10907 GCA_043737515.1 Candidatus Kuenenia sp.
GTTGGCCCTGAACATGATGTTGGTTGGTCATGTTTCCTGGGCCATGATTCCTGGGCCGACGCTAATCGCTTTGGCCCAGGCTATTTGAATGGATGGGCCGTTGGCCCGGAATCGCATTCACCGCGAAATGGTTTACCCGGAATCACAATTCCACAACGGCAACCGTGTGTTTCTGAATTTGCCGGAGCCGGATGGCGAGCGGCAGGGCAATGACGAAAACCCTCCGAGTGCGATTCCTGTGGCGGGGCGAACGAACACGGAGGGCTGACGCCCAACCGCTCGCCCGCCGAACCGCCGCCCCGCCGCTTTCACACCGTGCATGACGCCGCCGTATGGATTCAACAGAACTGGCCCGACTTCGATCTTGAGGTCACTCATCCGGTGATTTGGCGTGGCGAAATGTAGCCATCTCGCTCCGCGAGATGAGCCTTCCGGTTCGACGTTCGCACAACAATCCGGTATCCCCGTTCACACGCCTTTGCACAGCTTTACCCGGAATCACGGTTTCCGGTGGCGAACGTTGGAGAACGTGGCGTCGTCTCGGCGGAGCGAGACGGCTACTTTGTTTCGGGCCAACGGCCCATGCGTTCGCATACGGTTTCCTGGGCCGACGCTATACTGCAAACGGTTGATGATGGCACAATCGTTTAACCGCGTGGGCAACGCCCCGCGCTTTGTATTTCAAATTTCAAATTCGAAATCTCAAATAGAACAATCGCGGCCCGCTGGGCACGCGGTTAAACGAGTCAATGCCAACCTCGTAAGGTATGACCGCTTTGGCCCAGGCTATTTTCGAACGTCCCTGTCGGGACAAACGCATTTGCGGCTTACCGTGACTTGCGACCACCCGCGACACGAAACACCACGATTCTCCGCACACAGGCTGAATAAACTGACGGTTGTTGTTAGCGTCCCGCTTGGTCACAACTGCTCTGGAAATGCATTCTTCAGAAGAGCGCACAACGTGAGCAAACCGTTGGCATCTGGCGGGCTGTTGATCTAAAGTGGGATAAGCTTCCAGCTTGTCATTGCGTTCAGAAAAGCGTTGATTCTTCATTCCGCGATGGCAAGCTGGAAGCTTACCCCACATGGAATTCAGCCTGAATCAGCAGCCGCCAGCGTCAAGTTGCATTTGGGTCAAAGGCTTTCAGATCTCGTCGGGAGAAACTACGTGATGCGAACCATATTTACACTCTGCCTTACCGTGGCAGGCACGATGGCGGTCGCGGTTGCCGGATTGCTGGCGTTTCGAGCCTTGGTGCCGCAATCGCACCTGCTGCCGAGCAATGAAATCTGCGGCGGTTACCTGCAGACGGTCGGGACGATTTACGCTGTCTTGCTGGCGTTTGTCGTTTTTGTGGTGTGGACTCAGGCGAATGATGTCCGCCGACTGATTGAAAGGCAGGCGGACGAACTGGCTGATGTGCTGCGAATCACTAAAGCCTTCAAAGGGTCGGCGGCATCCGGCGTTTTGGCGGCAGCACGCGCTTATGCGCGGGAGGTTGCTGAGAATGAGTGGCCTTTGCTCAGAACGGGACGGTCCAGTCCCCGAGCGCAGGAATTGCTCGAACAGACATGGACGGCACTGACAGCGATCGAGCCAGAGACCGCTCGGGAGGAGGTATTGTTCAGCGAGGCCGTGTCACGATTCAGCGAATTCGGCGACGCACGTGCAGACCTGCTGCATTGCGGTCGTGTTCGTCTCCCCGTGCTGCTTTGGTTACTGCTGCTCTCCGGGGCGGTCGGAACGGTCGGGTCGATGTACATGTTCGGTGCCGATCAGTTCTGGCCGGTCGCCGTTATGACGGCCTCCCTGGCCGGCGCTGTCTCGTTCATGCTGTTCCTGATCCGGGATCTTGATAACCCATTTCAGGGAGATTGGCACGTCAGCCCGGCACTGATTCTGGCGGCCACAGATCCGACAGCCATTCACGAATAGCAGTGCGCACGATACACGCTCATCCCAACGACGAACACTGCTCCAGCCCGCGAGGCCCCAGTCATGAAGCCGATCTTTTCCCTGTTGCTGTTATTCCTGACCAGCACTACTCAGGCAGACGACGTGATTGTGCGCGATGCCGATTCACTTCGCAAAATCCTGCGCGATCTCAAACCGGGGACGACTCTGAAAATCGCACCTGGCGATTACCCCGGTGGGCAGCATGTCGTCGGAGTGGATACGCTGACCGTCGAGGCGCTTGATTCGAAAAGTCCACCGCTCTTCATCGGCGGAGCGAATGCGTGGCATTTCTCACGCTGCCGGAATCTGACAGTTCGTCACTTACGCCTCAGTGGCCAATCGGGCAATGGGCTGAATCTCGATGATGGGGGGCTGTTCGATGAACCAGTCACCGGCATCACTCTTGAACATCTGGAGATCAGCGACATCGGTCCCAAAGGCAATCACGATGGGATTAAATGTTCGGGCCTCGACAAACTGACCATCCGGGACTGCACCCTCACCGGTTGGGGCGGGCAGGGGATTGATATGGTCGGCTGCCACGAATCCCTGATCACAGACTGTCGCTTCACAGGGAAGGCTGGCTTTAGTGCGACGGCTGGCGTGCAGACCAAGGGCGGAAGTTCGGACATCACGGTCGAGAAATGTCACTTCATCAACAGCGGCGAGCGCCCACTCAACGTGGGCGGCTCCACCGGTCTGGACCGCTTTCGTCCATCAGGTGCGAAGTTCGAGGCGAAGGACATCGTCGTCCGCGACAACATTATTGAGGGCAGCCTGTGTGCCGCTGCGTTTGTCGGAGTCGATGGCGGGGAGTTCACAGGCAACACCGTCCTGTATCCTGAGAAGTGGATTTTCCGCATCCTCCAGGAAACCACTGAACCCGGCTACGCACCGTGTCGGAATGTGCTCGTGAAGGACAACCGGATCGTCTTTCGCCGGGCGGAGGTCCGGATCGAGATCAATATCGGCGGCGGCACAGAACCGGAAAGTTTCCGGTTCGAGGGCAATCACTGGTTTGCCGAAGATCGACCTCGGGCGTCAAAGCCGCAGTTGCCATCCGAAGAAAAAGGCGGAACCTACGGCGTTGATCCTCGGTGATGCCGCGAAGTCATTGCGTGATGTCCAGCACCGTGCCGGGCATGGGGTTCCAGTAGAAGCTGCGGAAGGCTCCCGGTGACATGGCGATCAGTTCGTCGCCGTCGGGAAACGGTCTGATGGTGACGAAGTCTCCCAAGCGCGTCGCGCGGGAGATTAGGAGGCACTGTCCGCTCGAGACATCCCACAACCGCAGCGTGTGGTCATAGGAGCCGCTGATGACGTGGCGGCCGTCGGGGGAAAAGTGGCAACTGAGCACCGAATCCGTATGTCCCTGGATGGTTCTGAGGCACTGTCCACTCGTCACATCCCACAGCCGCAGCGTTTTGTCATCTGAGCCGCTGATGACATGGTGACCGTCCGGGGAAAAGTGGCAACTGCGGACAGTGGAGCTATGTCCCTTGAAGGTTCTGAGGCACTGTCCGCTCGTAACATCCCACAGCCGCACCGTCTTGTCAGATGAGCCGCTGATGACGCGGCGGCCGTCCGGGGAAAAGTAGCAACTGAGGACAGAGGAGGTATGTCCCTCGAAGGTTCTGAGGCACTGTCCGCTCGTAACATCCCACAGCCGCAGTGTCTTGTCATCTGAGCCGCTGATGATGTGGCGGCTGTCCGGGAAAAAGTGGCAACTGCGGACCCAGGCCGTATGTCCCTCGAAGGTTCTGAGGCACTGTCCGCTCGAGACATCCCACAACCGCAGCGTTTTGTCATCTGAGCCGCTGATGACGTGGCAGCCGTCCGGCGAAAAGTGGCAACTCCATACAGAGGCCGTATGTCCCTCGAAGGTTCTGAGGCACAGTCCGCTCGTGACATCCCACAGCCGCAGCGTTTTGTCAAATGAGCCGCTGATGACGTGGCGGCCGTCCGGCGAAAAGTGGCAACTTAGGACAGAGGACCTCTGTCCCTTGAAGGTTCTGAGGCACAGTCCGCTCGTCACATCCCACAGCCGCAGCGTGTTATCAGTAGAGCCGCTGATGACATGGTGACCGTCCGGGGAAAAGTGACAACTGCGGACAGCGGACCTATGTCCCTTGAAGGTTCTGAGGCATTGTCCGCTGGTGATATCCCACAGCCGCAGCGTGTTGTCAGATGAGCCGCTGATGACGTGGCGGCCGTCCGGGGCAAAGTGGCAACTGACGACATAGGCCCAATGTCCCTCGAAGGTTCTGAGGCATTGTCCGCTCGATACATCCCATAGCCTCATCGTGTTGTCAGATGAGCCGCTGATGACGTGGCGGCCGTCCGGGGAAAAATGGCAACTGCGGGCAGCACTCCTGTGCCCGTTGCTGTGGATCTGGACGCCTGCACGACGTTCCGGCTGGTTCAGAAACGGAGTCAGACTGGAGCGGTCCGTACACTGCAGATCGCCAGTTGACGCCTCCCGCCAGATCAGGCCACATGTGGCCGCTTCGGAAACACTTTCTCCAGGACTTCCGACAAGCCATTTCACACCGGAAAGGTCTGCGTCTTTCCACCTGGCGTTTGTGGCATCGCAATTTTCGACAATGGCCTGAGCCAGATCGGCCGCTTCAAAATCCGCACCGGCCAGGTGAAGATTTCTGAGCGTCGTCCGTCGCAGATTGGCCGCTCGAAAATCTGCATTGCAGAGATCCATGCGTTGCTGTCTGCCGATCGTCAGCTCTTCCAGATCCGCATGAGGCAGCCGCACATGTTTTGGACGCGGAACCGGCAGAGCCAGTTCCGCTGCTCGCAGCCAGTAACGAAACGCCAGCTCCGCTGCCCGCAATGGTTCTCGCCCCAGAATGGTTCCGAGAGTGTTCAGCATTCGCTCTTGTTCCCGCTCGCTGGCCAGTTCCAGAAGCTGGCCGACAAATTCCAGCGTTTCAATGGAGACGAGCGGAATGTCCCAGACTTCGCCGTTTTCACGATCCAGTGATCCGACCAGAGCCGACGCAAGAAAGAACTCCTGCAGCGAAGTATGGGCAAACTGAAATCGATTGCCTCCCTGATTTTCCGGCCGCACGACAAACGTCGCAGCCCGCAGATCTTCCTTCAGGATTCGCGGATCGGCCACTGTCGCGTTGCGTTCAATGGCCGGGTGACTGATCAGAAACTGATCCAGCCAGTCTTCCAGTTTGTCGACAGGCCACGACCGTTCGCCTTCACGGTGCAGGGCCAGAGCCAGTTGCTCCATGAGCAGCGTTTTGTGAGGTCTGGTGATCTGATGCTTGCCCTGATCGCGTTCCAGCCATTCGCCCGTGATCAATCGGTAAAGTCGAGCCGCATTGATGGCTTCCCCGCGTGACGCTGCCCGCTCAAGATCGCCCAGATGCCCGGCAATCAAATGCAGCAGATAGGGCCGCTTGGCAAGATCCTTGAGATTGTGAACTCGCTTGATCATCGCCATGGCCGCGTTCGCCTGCTCCAAATCGCCAAGCCGCTCGGTCAGATAGGACAGAATCTGATCCTCCTTCCACGGGACCAGCACAAGAGCCGGATATCCGTCCATTTGCTCGCGATCTTCGCCACGCAGCATGGACGACTGGGACGTGACGTCTCGAAAGTAGTGAGATCGGCACGACATGATCATGCGACCCGTTGTTGTGCTGCCTGTCGCAGTTGTTGTCGTTGTTTGCCTGCCGGAGTCCGCTTCTTTGGATCGGGCTTTCAGTCGTTGCATCCGTGCTGCTGCATCCGGCAGAATGCTCCAAAGCCTGCGAAGAAATTCCTGAGCCCGTTCCGGTCCCATAGCATTCGTTTTTTCGTCCAGTCCATCGAAGATCACGACGGCGTTGCTATGCTGCACAAAGTCAACCAAAGACTTTGGTGTCACAGGAGCATTCGTGTGGCCGCCCGCGACCCAGCAATTGCGGATAAAGCTTTCCAGCAGTTCTTCAAGTGGCGGAATGGGGCCATCGCCAGGAATGCTCATCTGTCTCAGATCGATGTACACGGGAACCGGAAGGCTGGGGTCCGTCGTTCGATCTTCTTTCAGCCGCCGGGAAAACGTCTGAAGCAGCGTTGTTTTTCCAGTACCGTAGTCACCGAGGATCGCGAGGAACGGTTCAACACTTTGCGGAGATTGCTTTGCCCATGTCATCAGCTCATCGACGGCAACGTGCGATCCTTCACGGACATCCGTCGCTGCGACTGTTGTGGTTCCATAGGCGGCTTTTCCTTTTTGAAAGTGATCATTGCCTCCGGGGACAGGGAATTCCGGCAATGCGTCTTCCGTATCCTCCGCAGCATCCTGAGTGCTTTCGACTGCTTTCCGCAGTTGCCAGTTTCGAAGCTTTTCACACATCCGCCGGAAGAGTTCCGCAACGAACTCTTCGCGGGCTTTGGATTCGGAATAGGACACATCGTCCCGTTTGGACGTGTGTTGAAAGAAGATTTGCTTCTTTTCCAGGCCGCGAGTATCGGTGTGCGTGAAATCGAACTTCTTCAGGGCCACCGGGATTCCCGGCTTTTTGGCATCGTCCCCGAAGAAAACGTTCAGTTCGTTGTCGGCGATGTAAGGGCTTCCAAACGCACTGGGCGACGCAAGGAACAGACCAAGGTCACATGCCTCCAGTGCCTTGAGGATTTCTTCATGCCAGTCTGCACCAATTTCAATCAGCCGGTCATTCCAGATCGTGAACGTGAACTCATTTGCACTCTGAAGAAACGGCTTGAGCTGTTCCAGAAACTGCTCTTTCAGCTTCTTGTCGGCGTGCGCGTAGGAAATGAACAGTGTGACGGCCGTCTTGCCCTGACCGATCACATTGGATCGAGTCGGAATGGCTCGAGCCAGCTCGTTATCCGGATTGGCCGCCGTGACAGCAGTGACGCGACGCTCCAGCTCAAGGACAATATCGCTGGCTCCGCGAAAACGACAGACGCGGCTGGAGGAGGTTTTGTTGGGATCAGGCGGCAACGTCAATCTCACGCCGGCTGTCCGACACGCCGCATCAAGGGCCTTCCGAAAGTTGTTCAGGCCCTCTTCCACCTTGCGGGATGATTCCCCAGGAAAAAGCGTGTTGCCAACGGTCTTGAGTGGTACCGTCGTCTCTGTTTTGAAGAGTTCAAGCAGCGCCGTCATTCGCTCGCGATTCTTGCCACCCAGTTCCGCGAGGACGGGGCTTGCGACCTTGTTGAGGTGATCTCCGCTCAGGTCAATTTCGCTGGCCATGGGTCTACTTTCGCAGCATCAAAAAAATCAAGACGACGGCGAGCAACGCCAACATCAGTTCGAAACGCAGAGTGGATCGACGTGATCGCGGTGGGGAACCCGCTCGCAGGTCCGTTTTTTTTGATCGTCGGCGCATCGCTGGGCTCCAGTCAGGAACAGGATGCTACTCGAACACCACAACATTTCAAAGGAATAATTCACAATATTACTGGAACGACTTCACATATTACCGGAATCGGCTTTCGTGGAGAGTCGGGGATCCAGGAATGGCTTCGTGAAATTCCTGGTGACAGCCCTGCAGCAGATCACCAACCTCGCGTCGGTGGAGCCCGGGGGATACTTGCTCTGGGATTCGTCCTGCAGGGGCGACGGAAACCAGCCTGGGCCAACGGCGGCACCGCCCAGGAATTCGTCATCGTGATCAGAATCGCCCTGAATGGGCAGGGGAATCGCGATTCCGGTACCCTTTCAGGGTACAACAACACCGTGCATCCTGTCCTGGGGCGGCGTTTGTCGCGGAAGCGACCGCACTTTGCCCTAGGCTGTATTCCTGAAGCCTTTCAGGCTTACGAACCTTCATTTGTTGTTGAACCAAAGAATTGAGTCCGCTGCACTGTCAAATCTTGATTCGGAAGTGGCCGGGGTTGGCGAGCGATAACCCGAACCCCGGGGCTTTCTTCGCTTCGCTCAGTCCAGCCCCGGCCACTCAACTCCAACTTTCAGGTCTGACGAAGCACTACCGGGGCGGATGCGGCTTTGTCTGCACTCGCAAAACCCAATAAAAAAACCTCATTCGCAGCAATTGCGAATGAGGCTTCACAGGGGTGGCTAACCGGGCTTGAACCGGCGGCCTCCAGAACCACAATCTGGCGCTCTAACCAACTGAGCTATAGCCACCATGAACTCGGCGAATCCTAACCGTCAATCTGCGGGCATTCAAGTTTCTGCCCGCTGAATGAGACAGCTTTCGGCGAGTCGGGGTTCACAACTGCATCAAAATTGCCCTGGCTCGGTCTTCTTGTGCGTTGAAAAAGGTGTCTGAGAGTTCCAGACACCTTTTTCAACCTCTTCCCTTCGACGGGAATTCACCGCCGTTGCGTCCATTCACGTTCGCCCTGCGTGCTCACAGTAGACGCCAGCCTGCATATTCGGAAGAATCCAAACCACCGCTTGTCGGGAAGAATCGATTGAAAGGCACCAATGTCCGTTATCGTCGCAAGAGACCTCTGTCGCACCTACGGATCGCGGCGCGGAATCAGCGATGTCCATCTGACGATCAATGCGGGTGAAATCTTTGGATTCCTTGGCCCGAACGGGGCTGGAAAATCGACGACGATTCGAGTCCTGATGGGACTGCTGCGAGCCACTTCCGGGACGGCCCGAATCTTTGGGCAGGATTGTTGGAGCGAAGGCTCGACCATTCGTCGGGACGTCGGCTATGTGGCAGGTGATGTGCGTCTGTATTCCTGGCTGACCACCCGACGCGGACTCAGCATGATTTCAAAGATTCACGGCCGCGACCTGCTGCCCAATGGGCTCAGGCTGGCTGAGCGATTTCGTCTGGAACCGGATCTGGTCGTGCGCAAGATGTCGCGCGGAAATCGGCAGAAAGTCGCTCTGGTGCTGGCGCTCGCTCATTCGCCACGACTTGTCATTCTGGATGAACCCACCTCGGGACTTGATCCGCTCATGCAGGACACGCTGATGATGTGCCTGCGGGAACTGGCGAGCGAGGGGCGCACGGTGATGTTCTCGAGCCATACGCTGAGCGAAGTGGAAACGCTCTGCGATCGCATCGCCATCGTGCGCGACGGTCAGATTGTGGAAGATTCCACGCTGATCGCGTTGAAGGCACAGGCGCCGCGACAAATCGTGGTCACGCTGCAGGAACAGCAACGGGCGTCTGATATTCGCTGGCCGAGCGGCGTGGATGTGAAGTACTTGCCGAATTCGTCGTCCGAGCAAACTTCATCGACGATTGCTTTGATGGTGCCGCCTTCGCTGCGGCATCGGACCTGCGTGCTGGAACTGCTGGGCACGTCCGCACCATTCATGCAGTGGGCGGCAGGGCAGGACTTTGCTGATGTTGTGATCGGCCCGCCAGCGCTGGAAGTGTTGTTTCGACGGTACTATCAGGAATGACCAATGGCGAGTGGCGAATGGCGAATGGCGAATGAATCGCAAGTGCCCGAGGCAGGAGACGCCTGCAGGACGTCGGTCATTGGCACATAAACTCTCTGCTCTGCAAACATTGGGATTGTGGTTTTGCTGAGAAGATTTCCGCAAAGCGGCAGATGTCCGCCGACGGAGCGGCGGACCTACGTAGGCGAGCCGCTCCGTCGGCTCGCACGAGACACGGCGGCGAAGACATTCATGCGGCAAAAGAGATTCGGTTGCGGGCGAAGCCCGCGCCAAGATTCATTGGACATTGGGATTTGGACATTAGGATTTGAATGCATGTCTGGCTTGTTGAGCAAAATCTGGATGGAAGTTCGCTGGCCAGTGCTGTGGTTCAGTCTGGGACTCTGCGCGATTATGGGATTGCTCACCGCGCTGTTGCCGAAGATTTTGGGCAACATTCACACGATGTTCGACAAAATGCCGATGGTCAAGCCCCTGATTACTGCGTTGCTGGGAGTTGATCCGGGTGACCAGATGTCGTCGCAGCTTTCACAGGCTTTCCTGTGGGTACATCCCACGGTGCTGACACTCATCTGGGCGCATGAAGTGATGTACTGTTCCCGAATGCCGGCCGGGGAAATTGACCGAGGTACTGCGGATTTTCTGCTGTGTCTGCCGGTGTCGCGCTGGAAAGTGTTTTCGGCTGAGACGATTGGCTGGTTGACTTCCGGTGTTTGTATTCTGTCATTGGGCTATGCCGGGCATCTGACTGCGTCGCTGGCGGTCCAGCCGGAAATGCGGTTGTCGGTTTCGCATACGATGATGGTCATGGCCAATCTCGCCGCCGTCTATCTGGCCGTGGGGAGCTTTGCATTCTTCCTGTCGGCACTCAGTGATCGCCGTGGCCGTGCCATTGGAGTCGTGTTTGCGATCATGCTCGCGTCGTTCCTGCTGAATTTTCTGGCTCAGTTTCAGGACTGGGCGAAGAGCGCCTCATGGTTGTCGGTGATGGAGTACTATCGTCCGGCGATTATCATTCAGACCGGCACGTTTCCAGGGTCCGATATCGGAATCCTGCTGTGCATCGCTGCGACATTCTGGATCGCGAGCGGCGTGACATTTCGGATGCGAAGTATCTGCACCGTGTGATTTTATGACCCTACCGGATCCTATGTGCGTGATTTATGTGAACGTCATTCGTTTAACGACAAGCCGCAGGCGCACGCGGCAGAGAATTTCGCCTACGCCTACGGCTCGCCGTTAAACGATCATTCTCCCACACTCGATTTTTCCTTCAAAACTAAGCGGGAGCTGCACATAGAATCCGGTAGAGTCAGCGAGTATCCGGTCGATCTTCACGGCTGTTGCCAATCCCGCCTGAACGGGCCAATGCCGAGAATCTGCGGTTCGTTTCGCGAGGTTGCCAGGGAATCTACAGGATTTCTTGTGGATTTCGCCGCGATCGCGTACAGTACAGGCGTCACCCCCAACATAGGGACTTACTTGTAAGAAGATTTGGCACCTGTGATGAGAAAAACCGCACGGCTGTCTCTCATTTCGAATAGAAACCTGCGACTTGTGTAAGTTTTTCGTGAA
>JAYTAK010000187.1:0-4717 GCA_043737515.1 Candidatus Kuenenia sp.
CAGATTGCGGGGCTTTGACGTGCCCCTGTCAAGTTGCCCCAACAGATCACGGGATAGCGGCGTATCCTCAGTTCAGGTACCGCCCTGCGCGGATTCCAGCCACTGAATTACCCAGAATGAGAGACTTCCGAGTGTCCGGCGACGCCTCCCAGGATTCCGAATCCCCCAAGCCTGAAGATTCCACAGAGGCGGCAGCCGTCTCAACCCCCAGCGTGTTTTCCAACGAACGGGATCTGCAGGACGAGTTACCCGAAGAAGAACCGTTAACACCTGAAATGGTGGAAGAAGAAGCCGTTCGCGGCGACTTTATGCTTCGCTGGGCTGCGGTCTTTCTCGCTGTCCTGATGGGCTTTACACAGATCAATGACACCAAGCCGCTCGTGCTGATTCGATCAGGCGATTACATGCGAACGCACGGCCTCTTGCCGCCGCGCACCGATGTCCTTTCTCTGACGGTTGCGGACAAGCCTTCGCCAAACGTAAGTTGGCTGTTCGACCATGTGATCAGCCTCTGTTGGGCAGCAGGCGGGGATAAAGCCCTCACACTGCTGAAGGTGGCGATCGCTGGTCTGGTTGGATACCTGCTCACACACATTTCGATTCGTGGTGTTCCGACGTGGTGGAATTCCATCTGCGCGGTATTTGCAATCGTGGCATGTTCGTCGGACTTCGTGCCGCTGCCGGAACTCGTCACGATGCTCGGCATGACTCTTACGATGCGATGGCTGTATCAGCATCGGCTTGGGATCGCATCGGGACTTCACTGGAAGCTGCCGTTGTTGATCGCCGTCTGGTGCAACTTCGACTCGCGTGCCTGGATCGGAACTTTTGTCGTCCTGATGTACATGGTTGGCGTATTCGTCAGCAATCGAATCACAGCCCTGAAGTCTGAAGCACGGATCGAAACAGAACGTCCGTCGCCGTGGTTGGTTGCCGGATTGTGCGTCGTCGCGTTGCTGGTGAATCCGTTTCCCGGGAACTCACTGCTGGGCCTGGTGACCATGTATTCTGTGGAATATCCGGCCATGCAGGCACAGCGCCCGGTGGCTTCATCGTCTGTCTCCGCCAATTCTGACGGACGCGTGGATTACTTTTCGGTGTTGAACCCGGATGCGGTCCGCCTGTTTGATCATTCGCAAATTGCCGGACTGGCACTGGTCCTGATGAGTTTTGTCGTGTTGCTGTTGGCGCGAACACGCCGCGATCTGGGATTCCTGTTCGCGCTCGCCGGTGTCACAGGGCTGAGTCTGCTGAAGGCTCACGAACTTCCGGAGGCGGCGATCGTGGCTGCCGTGGTCGCCGGCATTTCGGCTCAGGACTGGTATCGTCGCGCCTTCAATCAGCAGTACACGCTCGATTCGAAAGAACTCCTGTTTTCCCGTGGTGGACGAGCTGTCACGGTGCTGGCTTTGGCAGCATTGGGTTTTTGTGTTGTGGCGTCGCGACTGCCAGGTGCAACGCCTTTGGGCTGGGGGTTCGATCGCGACACGCAGGTGTCAATGGACACGTTTGCGGCTCAACTTAAGGATCTCGATCCTGCGGCCAACATTCTGCACACGCGGCTGGAACAGGGCGATCTGCTGATCTGGAACGGACGGAAGAGTTTCGTGGACAGCCGGATGCTGCCGTTCGGACGTCCCGGCGATCCGCATGCAAAACCGGAAGATGCAAAATCCGTTTTCGCCCGACATGCAATTCTGCTGGCGACTCTTTTCCATCCGACTCCTCCGCCTAAGGACACGACTCAGGATAAATCGGATACGAAGAAATATGAGGACAAGATGACGGCGAAGCGAAAAGTGTCTGAGGCCGCACTGGCGGAATTTCACATCACGCACGCGATGGCCCGGCTCGCACCGCCGGGACAGCCTGACTATGAATCGATGTTCAATCTGGAACAAACGGGGCAATGGATGTCGGTCAGCATCGAAGCCTCAGCCGTGATTCTGGAACGTGTGACTCCTGCCACGGCAGAGACCGTGAGTGCCAGCCGAGCACCAAACTGGGTGAAGAAAGCCTTTCAGGAGGCGAAAAGTGCGCAATCAACGCTCCGGGAATTCGCCCGCGAGCCAAATTTTTATGCGAAAAATGTGTACAAAGTTCGTCCTTTCATGGATGAAAATCTTCGCATGGCCTTGCACCACTCAGCTCTGATGGACTTCCATTTTGGTCAAGCCAGCGCAGCTCGGCCGAAATCAACGGAGGAACAGCAAATAGCCTATTCACATCTGCTCATCGCAGTTGCGAACACGCACCTGGCCATTCGGCAATTGAATCTTGTTCTGGATCAGGCTTCCAGTGACGCGAGAGCATATCGATTGCTGGGGGTAGCTTACGCGCGACTGAGTGAGCTGGAACAAATGCTGGGAGGCCAGACACAGGAGAGTCGCCTTTCACGGATGCGTTATCTGCAGGCCGTGATGGCATATCGGCAGTCTTTGGTGTCCGAGCCGGATGATGTTGCCGCCTGGGGCGAGCTGCTGAAGCTTTATCGTCAGCACAACCGAGTGGACTTTGCAGGCGAGGCCATCGATCATCTGCTGCCGCTGCTGGAAGAAAAATTTCTTGATTCTGACAACCCGCAGATTCAGGCGTACCTCTCCGAACAACAGGGACTGCGTCGTGATTCCCGCGACATGATTCGTGACCAACAGAAGCGTCTGGACGAATTCCTCGAAAAACAGGTGATGCCGGAAAAGGAAGAAGATCGAATCAACCAGTTGGTGGCACTTGCCACAGAAATGAATAGTGGCGGGTTTGGCGTTGCTGCGTTGAAGCTGCTGGACGATGATCGAGATGCCGTGAATCGAACTCCGCCTGGGGCTGTGTTGCGCGGACAGTTAATGCTGGAGGCAGGTCGACTGGAGGAAGCGCATCAGGCACTGGCGATGATGGCCGAGCCGGCACGTCAGCAACCTCAGATGATGACCGGTTCGGAATGGCAGTTTCCGACCGCGTTGTCTCAGATGGCGATCAGTGATCTGACATCGGCCTATGACACCTGGTCATTGCAGTTGAAGGAACTGGATAAGGTGATGTCGATGCCGGAACCGTACATCGGGTCTTTGCTGTCATTGCCAATGGTGGCAGACGCAAACATCATGATGAACGCACCCGTTCCAGTGTGGCCCATGCGGCATCTCGATACGCTGAATGTGGGGATGGAGATCCTGCCCGCATCGCGTGCTGAAATCCTGTTTCTGCTCGCCATGATCCGTCTGGAAGAGGCAAACCTCAAATCAGCACAGTCACTATTGGAAACAGTGATCGCGGAAGGTGGTGAATCCATTTACCGAGGAATTGCCGTTGCCTATCTGGCGATGCTCAATGAGCAGGCTCAGGTGTTCCTGACCGAGCATATGGTCTCAGACTACGAACCATATGAGTTTCCAGGCGAACCGGATCCGGCCCCGGCGGAGCCCAATGCACCAGTCGCACCGCGTGCTCCCCAACAGTAAGAGGCTATCCGAAAAGTCGTGGTTCGCTCCGCTCAGCAAACGCAGAGAGTTTGGTTTTATACTCCGCGCGGAGTATAAAAATCGCTGGGTTCCGCTGCGGATCTTTGTTTGAATGGCTGTTCAAATTCGGGTTAAGCGGCGATGCTGTATGATAGAGTCCCCCGACAGCCTCCGGGAATCCTGTGGAAGGGTGATGGTGAATGTTTAATAACTCCGCTCGATCCCAAGTTGAAGATCTCCGGTTCAGCCGTCGCGGCCTGCTTCACATCGGGCGTCTGACACTCGGCGGAATCTCTCTCGCAAGTGTGCTGCAAATGAGAAAGGCGGCGGCGGAGAATACGAGTCACCCGCCGAAGTCGGTGATCCTGCTGTGGATGACAGGAGGTCCTTCGCACATCGACATGGTCGATCTGAAGCCAGAAGCAACGACCGAGATCCGGGGTCCGTTTCAGTCGATCGACACCACACTGCCAGGATTTCAGGTCTGTGAATTGATGCCGGGACATGCCCGAGTCGCAAAACACCTGGCCGTGATTCGCTCGCTGACTCACACCTATAGCGTACACGACGATGCTCAGCATCTGGTACAGACCGGGTCTGCTCAGCTCAATGCACGACAGTCAGGACAGCGTCATCCGTGCCAGGCATCGGTGATGTCGTACTTTCGACGCTCCGAAAGCAAAGGAATGCCGGCCTATGTCTGCGTGCCTGAGGATTATCGCACTCACGCGGGTTTTTATCAGTCGGCTGCGTTCCTGAGTGCTCGCCACAATGCGCTGAACAGCGGTGGTGACCCAAGTCTTGGGAACTACCGACCTCCGGATTTTGCCTTGCCCGCAGGCGTCACAATCTCCCGATTTCAGGACCGTCGTGCGTTGTCGCAATCGCTCGACTCGCTGCACCGCCGCGTTGGAGAACTGCCGGCGCTGCAGGACGAACAGGATGTCCAGCAGCAAGCGACCGAACTGATCACAGGAGCCCGTGCTCGTGAAGCCTTCGATCTGTCGCGCGAGCCGGACGCACTGAAAGATCGCTACGGACGCCATGCCTGGGGCCAGTACACGCTGCAGGCTCGTCGGTTGATCGAAGCCGGAGTTGGATTCGTCACTGTCAATCTGTATGAGAAAGACATCGACTGGTGGGACGACCATTACACCATCGAGAAAAATCGTAACCGTTCACGGCATCAGCCGTTCAGGAGCGATGGAGCGGGCTGTTTGTTGAGCTTCGCATCGATGGAGGACTTCAGAAAGTCGAAG
>JAYTAK010000188.1:0-2015 GCA_043737515.1 Candidatus Kuenenia sp.
GCGTGTTTTTGTTGAGGGTGCCGCATCACCGATCACCGATGGAACCAGCGGACGATTGAGACTGGCTGAATGGCTGACGCAGCCCAGCCATCCGCTGACCGCGCGTGTGCTCGTCAATCGCGTGTGGCAGGCTCACTTCGGTGAAGGACTGGTTCGATCACCGGACAACTTCGGGCGACTGGGAGAAAAGCCGACGCATCCCGCGTTGCTCGACTGGCTTGCGACAGAATTCATCGCCAACGGATGGTCGATCAAATCGCTGCACCGACTGATGCTCAATTCGGCCGTCTGGCAGCAGTCAACGGATTTCAATCAGGCAGCGGCGACTATCGATCCTGAAAACCTTCTGCTTTGGCGCATGAATCGGCGACGGCTGGAAGCTGAGGCCATTCGCGATTCCCTGCTGGCAATTGGCGGTGGCCTGGATACGACCATGGGCGGCACGCTGCTGCCCACTGAAAACCGCAAATACGTCACAAGCACATCCAACATCAATGTTGATATCTATGAAGCTCCGCGGCGGACGATTTATCTGCCGGTCGTCCGCAGCGCGCTGAACGATTATTTGACGGCGTTTGATTTTGGCGATCCCAGTGCGATGAATGGTCAGCGGGATCGCACGACGGTTGCTCCGCAGTCGCTGTTTCTGATGAACAGCAAGTTGGTGGCTTCGCAATCGAAGCATCTTGCCACATCGCTGCTGGATTCGATCGCCACGGATGCTGGTCACATTAACGAAGCCTTTGAACGATTCTATTCCCGCCCGCCGACGCCATCCGAAGTTGCATCGTCGCTAAGTTTTATTGCCAGTTACGAAGCCACGCTGCGTTCACGCGGCACTGCGGCGGAGCAACTTCGCCCGCAGGCATGGCAGGCATTCTGCCGCGCGCTGATGGCGACCAATGAGTTCCTGTATGTCAATTGAATGGAGATGATGAGCGGAATGGCGCTAGTGCCCTGTCAATGGTTGATTTTGAGGTACGATGGGCATTCTTGCCCGTCAAAACGCGGTCGGACAAGAATGTCCAACCTACATTCTAAGACTTGACAGCGCACTAGCCACCGGTTGATTGAATCGTAGGGTGCGTGAAGCGGAGCGCAACGCACCGTTTCTGGAAAGCGTAAGAAACTGGTGTGTTCCGCTGGCGCTGCACACACCCTACTGGAATCACGAAATCAACAGATCGCTAGCGCCGAACCGCCCATGTATTGTGAATCAGAAGCGAAACCCATGAACCTTCAAACCCACCCCAGTCGGCGTGAAATGCTCCGTTCGTCAGCGTGCGGATTCGGCACTCTTGCATTGTCCGCGTTGATGCAGGACACGGCCGCAGCCACATCAATCGCTGGCCCGCTGGCACCGAAACCCAGCCACTTTCCGGCGCGGGCGAAGCGCGTGATATTCCTGTTCATGCATGGAGGTCCTTCTCAGGTCGATACATTTGATTACAAGCCTCAGTTGATCAAGGATCACGGCAAGCCGCTGCCGTTCAACAAGCCGCGGGTTTTCTCATCGCAGACCGGCAACCTGCTGAAATCTCCGTGGGAGTTTCGTCAGTACGGTGCAAGCGCTGCGTGGGTCAGCGACTTGTTTCCAAATGTCGCAAAGCACGTCGATGACATGTGCATCATCAACGGAATGCACGGATCGAATTCGCGACACGGAGCCGCACTGCTGGAACTTCACACTGGCAGCGACACGTTTGTGCGACCCAGCATGGGTTCATGGATCACCTACGGTCTGGGAACGGAAAATGAGTCGCTGCCCGGCTTCATCACGATTTGTCCCACGCTGACGCACGGCGGAGCCACTTCCTGGGGATCGTCGTTCCTGCCAGCAGATTTTCAAGGCACGGCCATCGGAAATGCAGGGATCGCGTCTGACCAGGCAAAGATCCCGTTTATCGAAAATGTCGACCATCTGGACCTGAATCTGCAACGACAGGAACTCGATTTCGCCCAGACGCTGAACCGCGGTCTGCTGGAGCGAACCGGGCCGGATTCGATGCTGGAAG
>JAYTAK010000189.1:0-2014 GCA_043737515.1 Candidatus Kuenenia sp.
TGAACTAAAGTGGGATAAGCTTCCAGCTTGTCATGTTTGCAAGAAAACACGGAGTTTTCAATCAGCTACGGCAAGCTGGAAGCTTACCCCACGCAAAAATCCAGAAACCTCAAACCGAGTGCATTTCACTCCGAAACAAACGGTCAATTACTGTGATTCGGCCACGAAGTGGCCACAGCATGTAGCCGTGGGTGGAACCCACGGTCGGGCGGAACCAAATTGACCGACAGCCCCGAATTGGGGCGACAGCAAGCGTGGGTTGGACCGGTGCTGTCGTCCCTTCGGGACTCACAATCCCTTATGATTCTACATCCACGGGCTGACGCCCGTGGCTACATGCTGTCGCCGCTTCGCGGCCGAAACACTCGCGCCGTTCATTCGTCCAAAGATCAACTTTCGCCGCGTTTTACCTGATCAAAATCCTTCTCGGCGTTGCACGACGGGGGATCGACCCCATCGAGCGATGATCATCAACAAACAAGAAATCCGGAATGCGTTTTCGCCACCGCGGAGCTTGCCTCTGCAGGGCGCTGAACATTGGAATCACGGCTCCATGCGGACAAGCCGCAATGGTGGCCAGGTGCCGATTCCGGGTGCTGGCTGGTCATGATCCGCGCTCGACGGAGGCAAGCTCCGCCGGGGCGTCAATTGGGTTGCGGGCGAAGCCCGCGCCAAGATACAAAGAAACGGCAAGAGGAAGTCCACGCCAGGTATCTCGAACAACTACAATATTGTCGAACAAGTTGGTTGCAACATGGTCTTGCCGCATTGCTGCGGCTTCGCCGTTTGACAAGCTTTCGGTTTGGTCACGTCGGTCTCTTCGGCAAAGCGTTGTGGTTGGTCACGCCATAGACGCCCCTCTGATCCCGCTCACTTGTGGCCGTCAGTTTTGCTCCGTAGAATGGCAGTCTGACTTATTGCCACGCCTACGACTTCACACGGAGCATCCGATGTCTCTGCAGACTCGACGCAGTTTTCTCCAGACAACTTCACTCATCGCTGCCGGAGCCGCCTGCGGCACACTGGCGGGCGCGGCCTTGCCGGGCGGGGCCCTGGCGGGGGAACCGAGTGGGCCGAAGCTTGGAATACAGCTCTACTCGTTACGAGGCTACAAGCGTGACGAAGCGTTGAAGCATGCCAGCGACATGGGCTTTGAACAGGTGGAGTTCTATGGTGGCATGCTGGCCACCGACTCGTCCGATGAGGAAATCGCCGAAACAAAGAAGACAGTGGCCGGTCTGGGGCTTTCAATTTCCGGGCATGGTGTGAACAAGCTGACCAAAGACGCGGCAGAGAATCGAAAGATCTTCGAGTTTGCCAGGAAGCTCGGTGCGCCATGCATCACGGCCGACCCTGATTTGGACTCCTTCGACAGCCTTGATGAGCTGGTTAAGGAATTCGACATCCGGGTCGCAATTCACAACCACGGGCCGCGCCACCGTTACAACAAAGCGATCGATGTATTGCGTGTGATCGAAGGACGCGACGAGCGGATTGGAGCGTGTGCCGATCTGGGGCATTACATCCGATCAGGACAGAATGCTCCCGAAGTCATCCGCCTGCTGAAGGGGAGGTTGTATGGAATTCACCTGAAGGATTTCGCCGAAATGAAAGATGAGACAAAAGGCGTAATTCTGGGTAAAGGGCACTTGAACGTCGAAGAAGTTTTTAGCGAGTTACAACTGGCTGGCTTTCCGTCGAACGGAGCACTGTCGCTGGAATATGAGGAAAACGAGAAGAATCCCCTGGCGGATATTCGCGAGTGCGTGGCCGTCGCCCAGGCAGCGATGAAGGCAGTCAAGAACAGAATCTGACCAGATACAGCGGGCGAAGCCCGCGCCAGGATTAAATCGCGCATTGATGGATCGGGTGGCCAGGGCTGGACTGAGCGGAGCGAAGGAAGCCCCGGGGTTTCGGGCTGGCACCCTCCAACCCCGGCCACCCATCAATCCATTGCTGCCCAGTCGTCTGTAGGCCGGACCAAGCGCAGCGCCGTTCCGGCAATTGCCAGACA
>JAYTAK010000190.1:0-2013 GCA_043737515.1 Candidatus Kuenenia sp.
CGGCCAGAAATGAGTCCGGCGAGCGGAGTGGCGTGAGCCCTCCGGTACATCGCTTTTTTGTACCGGCAAGCTGACGCATGCCGCTCGCCAATTCTCTCATTCATGACCGCGTGGAGTATAGCTGTCTCTACGGTGCGGCATCCAATTCTCTGAAGCGACTGCGCTTCATAAAAGGATCGGATGTTACGATTCCCTCAACAAGAGCAGAAAAGCGATTCCCGCGTTGTTTCATTAAGACAAGTGCCTGATCAACCGCACACTTGTCATAGTACTCAAGACCACGCCCCAAAGCATAGGTTAAAAGGCGTTCCGCGAAGGCTCGGTGGAACTGTTCCTGCCGACCGCGGATGATGCCAATCAGCTCAATCGGGCCCGAAAACTTTTCACCACCAGGCAGTTCACCCGTCGCATCGACTTCTCGTTCGCCTTCTTTGTCTCTCCAGCGGCCAACAGCATCGAAGTTTTCCAGACCCATGCCGAGCGGGTCCATTGTTTTATGGCAGGACGCACAACCGGGATCTTTGCGGTGGATTTCCAGTCGTTCTCGCAGACTGAGCCCCGATACGTCCTTTGCTGCTTCTTCCAGTGGAGGAACACCGGGCGGCGGCGGTGGTGGTGCTTCTCCGAGGATGTTCTCCAGAATCCATTTACCGCGTTTGACAGGACTGGTACGACCGGGATTCGAAGTCAACGTCAGAATACTGGCCTGAGTCAGCATGCCCGAACGCTTTGTGCCTTCGAGGGAGACGCGGACAAATTCTTCTCCCGCAACTCCAGCGATGCCATAGTGTTTTGCCAGCCGTTCGTTCAGAAACGTAAAGTCGGCATTCAGAAAATCATCAATGCTGCGATTCTCTTTCACGATTGTACCGAACAGCATTTCCGTTTCCTGCCGCATGGCGTTCCGCAGTGCGTCATCGAAATCAGGAAAGATCTCAGGATTCGGCCGGACGTCGGCGAGGTTGCGAAGATTCAGCCACTGCGCAGCGAAGTTGCGACTGAGCGCCTGCGCCTTATCATCATGCAGCATGCGTTCGATCTGCGATTGAAGAATCGCGGGGTCGAACAGCCGCTTGTTTTCGGCCAGTTGAAACAGCTCTTCGTCCGGCATGCTGCTCCAGAGAAAATAGGACAACCGCGACGCCACTTCGTATTCATTGAGTTTACGTTCAGCAGCATCGCCGTCCGGATCGGCTTCCTTGCGAAACAGGAAGTCCGGCGACACCAGCGCCGCCTGCAGTGCCACGTACAGTCCGTAGTCGTAGCTTTCTTTGAACTCACTGACGTTGCGGTCCACCAATTCGGCAAACCGAGAGACTTCAGCATCGGTCACGGGTCGACGAAACGCACGGTACAGAATCGGCCGCAAAACCTGTGCTGCCGCATCTTTGACAGAGATTGTTTCGGATGGACGAACGGTGACGAATCGGAGATGAGTTTCGTGCCATGCCGGTACACCGCCACCTTCCGGACCGATCACTTCGATCGACTGAATCGCCAGATTGCGATCACGGCGACGTTCGTCCGGAGCATCTGGTTTGTAAAAGTCATTCAGGAACGCACCGCCGATCGCGTGGCTGCCGGCAGCAAGAGTCACTTCGTGCTCATACCACTCGGGTTTTCGATGACCTTTCACGTCAAATTCATGTACATTTTCGCCGCTGATCTGCAGTGCCATTTTCGCGTCTTCGTCACCCGCCTGCGTGGCTGCGGCACGGATGCGAATCATGTACTTACCGTCAACTGACGTTGGCACGGCTGCCGTCAAAGCACCGTTCGAATTCAGATGATGAAAGCCATTGTCGTCCACTTTGCCGCCGATGGAAGACGTCAACTTATCGGCACTGAATGTCTGCGTCTTGCCTTTGGAGAAATCCCGCGTGTCGATGACAGCCGCTGCCACATGTTCGGCAGCATCCAGGTATTTTTCCATCAAGAGCGGGGGCACACTGAGCACGTCACCGATGTTGTCAAAGCCCTCACCAACGTCGTCCTGCGGAAAGTCGTCCGCCG
>JAYTAK010000191.1:0-2012 GCA_043737515.1 Candidatus Kuenenia sp.
GACACAGTTTCTCCGCTATGCCTAATTCAGCGTCCGCCGAAAAATCTCTCCGCCGGTCAAACGTTCGCCGCGACCGTAATCGCCAGCAACGTGGATCACTTCGCACGCGGCTTAAGAAGTTCCGACTGCTCCTTGCTGAAAAGCCGACTCAGGAAGCCGCTGACAAGGAATTCAGCCTCGTCGTGAAAGCAATCGATCAGGCAGCTTCCAAGAAATTGCTTCACAAGAACGCCGCCTCACGCACCAAGTCACGCTTGGCGGCGCTCAAACGAAAAACTTTCGTTGGCTGAACGGTGCGTCGGGGGGCTGTTTCAGCAGGCACACCCGATTACCGTGACAAACATCTTCGAAGCCGCCGTTCATTCAGAACGGCGGCTTTTTTTTGCATGGCACCAATCATAGTCCATGGTGTCAGAGCCCGTTCCGGCCAGTCACCCACCGCTGATCAGTGGGTGAATTTGTAGGGTGTGACCAGCTCCAGCGCAGGCACACCATGTCTGTGAATCGGTGTGCCGGCGCGTTGCTTGTCACACCCTACAAGTTGCGCATCGTTTAACCGCGTGCCCAGCGGGCCGCGCTTGTTTTATTTGAGATTTCATATTTGAGATTTGAAATACGAAGCGCGGGGCGTTGCCCACGCGGTTAAACGAATGCGCCATCCTCAAGAACGACAAGATGGGTGAGAAATAATGCGTCATGATGATCACCTCAACATGCGGCTCGGACGTCGGGCATTCTTCAGGAACGGGACACTCGTGCTGGCGGCGGCAACGATAGATCCATCGGCATTATTCGCCCATGATGATGCATCTCAACTGCGTATCGGCCTGGTGACAGACCTGCACTACGCAGATAAGCCGCCAGCGGGAACTCGTCATTACCGGGAGACGCTCGGAAAGCTTGAAGAAGCCGCACTGCAATTTGAGCAGGATGCTCCGGCATTCCTCGTTGAACTGGGTGACCTGATTGATGCCGCCGATTCTGTTGAAACAGAAGAGAGATACCTGACAACGATCAACCGGGAGTTTTCGTCTATCTGCAAAGATCGGCATTATGTCCTGGGGAATCACTGTGTGGACACGCTGAAGAAGGAAGAGTTACTGGGCGGCGTCGAACAGGAGAAGTCGTATTACTCGTTCGACCGGGGTGGCTTCCATTTCGTCGTTTTGGATTCCTGTTTTCGTAGCGACGGTGAACCGTATGGCCGCCGGAATTTCGAGTGGACAGACGCCAACATTCCGGCCGCCGAACTGGAATGGCTGGACGCTGATCTCAAGGCGACCGACAAAAAAGTGATCCTCTTTGCGCACCAGCGACTCGACGTCAGCAACAACCACGGTGTGAAAAACAACGTCGATGTGCGGAAAGTCCTCGAGTCATCCGGCAAAGTCCTGGCGGTGTTTCAGGGACACAGCCACCAGAATGATTTAAAGGAGATCGGTGACATCCACTACTGCACGCTGGTAGCAATGGTGGAAGGTTCCGGGGTAGAAAACAACGGGTATGCGCTGATGGATGTCGATCCGAACGGCACAATCCGACTCAAGGGTTTTCGTAAACAGAAACACTACACATGGGAGCGGTCAGCATGAGCCTTCGGCCCGATCGATCGCCCTAAGGCTCGCGGCGGAAAGGGATTTCCCAGGCGAGCGGGGGACGTGAGTCCCCTGATGCTGCGTTGGAGAACAATCCGGGGGTTGACACCGCCCAGCTCGCCGATGATTGACACGGTTGGAAGCAGGACGCGGCGTAAGTCTCGCCCAATGACATACCGCGCAAGGGTGTGGATGGCACATTCAGTTTAACCGCGTGGGCAACGCCCCGCGCTTTGTATTTCAAATTTCAAATTTCAAATCCGAAATCTCAAATAGAACAAACGCGGCCCGCTGGGCACGCGGTTAAACGAGCCAATGCCAACCGCGTGAGTAAAGCGCGAAGGCCCCAATTGTCGATGAGTCATTAAGTCGCTTCGAGCATGCGCTGGAAGGGCTTGGGAACGCCGCGCCAGGCGG
>JAYTAK010000192.1:0-4704 GCA_043737515.1 Candidatus Kuenenia sp.
GGCGAAAGGAAAACTCAAGAAGGTGGCGCTCACCGCTGCGATGAGGAAACTCATCACCATCCTCAACTCCATGGTTCGCACAGACCAACTCTGGCGGGATCCCGCGATCAGTTAAAGAAAAACGGCGTCCTGGAGATTGCACACCAGAACGCTGACAAGGCGTCATCGACGCACCGAAGCAACTGGCTATCCCTCGTGTGGTTGCGTCCCCGCTGTTTTGAATGCAAACCGAGCCGCACTCCGTTTCGCCAGCCGTGGCCAGAGTACTCGATCGACAGTTCCAATTCAACACACCATCGAACACTGAAACCCATGCCTCAAAAAATCCAACACCCCTGTCGATACACTGCACAAAATTTGAATTCGAAAATCTTTTTTCGAATCTGTCGTTGACGTTATTCAAGACCGTCGCTGACACCTTTATTGCCTGCCCACCGCCAATCGATGCCGCTGCAAAATCTCCCGAATCCGGGCTTGCCGCTTGGGGTTCGTCTGGATTCTCACCAAACTTGACAAATAAAGGTCGAGCGCGGCAGCCGCGGCCTCAGCAAGTTGATGATTGCGACTGTTGCAGGCCAGTTTGGCGAGTTGAGCGAACGTCGCATCGTCGAGTTCGATTTTTCCGCGCCAGCACAGTTCTCCCAAAAGATTCACCACTCGTCGTTGAGTCCTTGACGAAAACTTCTTCGTCATCCCGTAGTCGCGGATGAGAGCCATCGCTTCGGCTGAACTGACATCACACAGCGAATGGACAATCACGTTCGCCAGCATATCATCTTTAGTATTCAGTGCGTCAAGAAAACTCCGCAACACCTCATCTGAATCCGCCAGGTAAGGCTCCAGTGCGAGGACGGCCTCTTGGCGCGCTGACGGCTCCGCACGGTGATTCCGCAGTGTTTCGATCCATTGGGGATTCCACGCTGGTCGAGGATTTGAATGGAAGTTCGCCGTCGGTACAGGAGTTAACTTCGCAGCTTCTGCTGTCGGAGGTATTAGCTCCGAGCCAGGCTGCGGGGCTGAGGGTGGTGAATCTTCCGCATCCGCCGTTGCAATTTTGGCGGGCGGTTTGATTGCAATATTGTCGATGCCTATTGACGCTGTAATTGTTGTCGCCGCCCTGTAATCAACAATACGTGCCTCACTTGTTATATCGGGGCAACTGTCGGCCGCGGATTCTGGATATGGAGAAACCGGCAGCGTTACGGACTGCTCCGCGAATACATAAAGCGTAGAAGTGTCCGGGCTCGCGCTCACAATGACATCCGGTTGGCTTCCCGGATGCATCTCGTCCCGCATTTGTTGGACCACCTCGCGGATGTGCGGCGCAGGCGGATCGAGCGACTCTAGTTCTGCAGCGAGCAGATCGGGCAACTCCCTGCAGACGACTTCAGTCACGTGTTCACCAAGTTGCCGATAGGATTCAAAACGGTCGGGGGCATAGAACTGGTCCGATGTCGAGTTGTGTGGGAACTCACCGTCAGCCGCGGCAAAGCGCTGCAGTTCCAGCGGCTCGTCACCAGTGAGCGAAGCCTTCACGTAAACCAACAAGCCAGTCGGTGGCGATTTCGGATGGATTACATCCTGCGAATGTTGAGGGTGCTCCGGATACTTAATCCGCATCACCAGAAAGTGCCGCTTCGAGAAATTGCCGGCACTCATTCTTGTCAGATTGGGTTCACGTTTTGGCGCGAGGGGTGCCAGTTCTTCGATCTGTTTGGAAATCTCCGCGGCCCCGGCGAGCTTTTCGAAGATCACACCTTGTCGCACGCGAGCCCAGCGAAACAGCTTCGCCAGGTCTGCGAATTCGTAGTCCGCGTCCTGACCTGCATCGACTGCCAGAATCAGTCGGCAGCGGCGGCGAAGCAGCGCGCCGATTCCCAGGTTCTCGTCCATACCGCCGTCGGTGATAAAACAGAATGGACGTTCCTCGGCAGGCATCCACATCCGCGACAGGATTCGCAGCGGCGCGACCGGCCAGCGCGATCCGATTTGCTGCAGGATGTCCGAACCAATCCGACGACCGTTCGGATTCTCCATCCATTTCCCCAATCGAAAATTAGCCAGGAACATTAAGGACCGCAGCAGTGGATTGGCCAGATTCCCTGGTGAAATGGCTCCGCCGGACATGGCGATCGCGTCGGGCAACGAGATTTCGCCATCCATGTACTTCTCGCTTGGTACATAGCCGACACTGGGGGACCCGCAGTACCGCTTCGAAAATAGAAAGTGGTCATGCGAAGATTTTCCTGGCTCATGTTGTCTGCCGAGCATCTGCATTGATGCGGAAATGAGATGATAGGGACTTCCGACACTCGTGGTTTCCAGCTGCGACAGCGGAATGTCGTACTTCAAACCGGGGACAGGCTCGATCCAGTTCTCGGCCAGGCTGCGGGCGTAATAGCCATGCCAACTTGTGGTGTTGAGGTCCACGATCATCCCCGCCAGGAGGAACACACCCAGCGACCACCAGAACCAGGTCAGCCGAGTGTCCTGGTCGGCGGCGAGAACCACATGAGCAAAAATCTCAGTTGATGGCTTGAGCGTGTTCGGATACCAGGCATCCAGAATCTGTCGGTTGATGCTGACGAGTTGTCGCACGCCTTCCTCAGTCTTCAGGGAGGCATCACCGCCAGCATCGGGTTGCGGAAGATGCAAACCCCGCGCTCGGTCCACCAGTTCGCGAAGTTTTTTCGCGTCTCTTCCATCGAGCTCCCGGTTCTCTTTCTTTATTTGCTCCAGCCACTTCACGCCATCGTCGAAGTGCTTATAGAAATCTGGTCGCAGCAACTCCTGGTTGATGGCGCCGACGACTGAATCCTTAGCTTGACGCAATTCACGCTCAGCGGTAGCTATGCGGCTTAGACGGTTGTCCTTTAGTCGATCACGGTTAAAGATCGACGTGCCGGTCAGTTCGGCAAAATCCCACACCAAACGACAGGCGCGACCGGCTGCACTCAGTGCGAGATCACGGGAGTAGTCCAAATTGCGTGAGCTATCCACAGATACTGTATTTTCCGGATCGTACGAACTTGCTGGAGTTTGAAACCTGACGCCCTGAAGGACTTCGAGTTCCTGCTGCTTCTCGAGCATCACCGCAAAAGGCTTCTCACTCATCTTCCATAGTTTCGTTCCCGGCTTAGGGGGAGCGTCATTCTTTATGCCTTCTTCGCGCTCAGCACGAATCCGCGTCCACAGCGGGGCCCAGGGAGTTCCCCAATCCTTAATAAATCCTCGCGCCAGCAGCGGGGGCCGGCGCTGCATGATCTGCGACACGTCCTCGCGCGCGAACCAGGACACAATCAGAAATGGCACTCCGAACAGCAGCATCCGGGTCGCGACTGCAAAAGTCACTTTCTCAACGGCGTTCCTGGGCCGGGTGCCGCTGCGCACCAGGCGACCGGGGCTGAGGTAGGGCAGCAAGCCGGCAAGGATCCCACCAAGGACCAACTTCGACAACACGTCCGCAATTCGGTTGGCACTTTTGCTGGCGTCCGCCACATGCTGGCCATCAGTCACTTCGGCAGGTACCCCCGAGCCCAAACTGATATCCCCGGTTCCCAGTAAACAAGCAATCCCCACCAAAAGTGAGAAGACCAGTCCACCGAACAGAAACCTCGCCGTCGAACCCAACGCTCGCGAGCGGTACAAGATGTAAGACATCCCCCAAGCCATCAGCCAGAAGATGAAGATGACGAAGCTGGGGAACAGCGCGCGGGACACGTCGCTCTCGCAGCCTAATGCGTTCAGTGTTTCCATTGCGCGCGGTTCATCGAGCGATCGGAACAGCCAGGTCACCAGGGAACTGGCGGCGATCAATCCGCTCGCCACGACGGTCCACACCAGCAACATGCCCACCAGATGTCGGTTCACAAACTTGGTCACGCTCATGAGGTAATTGCCGCGATAGATGAACCGCTGCATTCGCGCCGACTCGCCCGCCGTTCCCTCAAACGCGGACAAGAGGTGAGGCAACTCGCTGTCCCGCCCAGACTGAGGGACTTTATGATCCACAGAACTGGTCCCAGCGCAACCGTTTGGGACAGTGGCACCAGTGGAATTTTTCTCGGGGGGTTTCTTCTTTCGAGGCTGCAGCGTCGCCGATGACAAATACGCTCCGGCATAACCCCCGCCGGAGACTGTTGAGAGATAATCCACATACCGCAACAGGCCATGCTGATTAAGGGACTTGAACACGCCCAGATTCACGGCGCCGCTTCGAATGCCGCCTCCGGAGAGCGCCAGCCCAAAAAGTGAGCGGCGGACCGCGTCGCAACTGGAAGGTGGGCACGATTCCACATTCGAGGCAACACTCTCTCCGGTAGACGACCGCGTCGCGGTGTCGTCCTTCGAGTGAGGCACACTGGGCGGCTCCGGCATCGACGCGTGGACACCTCGGCCGGGAAACTCAACTATTCGCCGGTCCATGATTTCGCCCAACTCCTCGTCGTACACGACGTGCCCAGCAACGTTATCCAGATACCGAAAACCCTCTTTGTCTCGACGAGTGGAGTCGCGTTCGATCTTGGTCATGATAAGTGTCTCGGGCAGTGAAGAGTCGCTGAACGGATTTGTTAATCAAAGCGGCATGCTAACGATGTCCTATTGCACTAGACCTTAAACAAGCGACCTCCTCCCGGCTTTTCGGGCCAAAAATCGCGCAGCGGCGAACGGAAACGAGCGGGTCGCCGGGGTGACTTTGAGTTA
>JAYTAK010000193.1:0-4704 GCA_043737515.1 Candidatus Kuenenia sp.
ATCGACGCCATCGGAAAGCTGACTCCAACCAGGGTGTTCACCGGATAATCATCGCCAAAGAATTCGTGATAGATGTCGATTTGTTCGCCTTCAAACGGATGCCACTTGTACGGGTCCGCCACAAACATGGTGAGTTTACAGATATCTGCAGGCTTACCGCCTTCCGCCTTGACCATTCGTGTGATGCGATCAAGCACAACACGGAGCTGTTCCATCGGGCTGCCGTCCTGCGCCGGTGATCCATTGGCAGTGCATCCGGAAATAAACAGCATGTTGCCCGCGCGAACTCCGCGACTGTAATGCGGACCGGACGGATAAATGTCTTCAAATGCGATTCGTCGTTTTTCCATGTTCCGATCCTCTCGTTCCTGTGTCACACCACTCTACCAGTCGCGTGTTGAATTGGCTACCAGATCAGCACGTCAAATATTGCCACGGGTGCAGTCGCCGATTTCGGTAGGTCCTGCTTGCCGAGCAGGACTTCGCGGCCACGCCGCGATCAGCGACGAGTCGAGGTCGAAAGGATGGCCACGCGGCGACGTGAAGCAGATGTGCGACCCATGGCGGTTCGCCTTGCGGCGAAAGTCCTTTCCGGCAGAAAGGACCTACCAAACACAGTCCTTTCCGGCAGAAAGGACCTACTTTAACAATCATACGCGACTGCACCCGTCCAGTAATCGGGGCGGAGCAACTCTGAACGGTCCCCTTGCTGAAATCCCGAAGGCACCGATTGGATCTGCGCTACTTCACACTCCTCAGCAGCGAATCGCGGGCGATGTCGCGGCGGAGCATGTTGATGCGGGAGGTATACTGTTGTCGCTCAGCCGACGCCTGAATGCGTTTCAACTGCGAAGAAAAATCTGCATCCACTTCTCCGTTTGTTTCTGCCTCACGCTGCAGCCCTTCCACCAGCCACGGGCCGTGCAGCGCGATGAGGCTGTCTTCCGCAGATGCGTAGGCCTGAGCTGAGCCGGGATCTCCCTGACGGGCACAGCGTCCAATCAATTGCCGATCCATGCGGGACGATGTCTGGCATTCGGCGACAATCACATGCAGTCCACCGTTGGCACGGACTTCCGGATGCAGATGAATATCGGTCCCGCGTCCGGCCAGATTCGTCGCAATGGTGACGCTGCGCGGATGTCCGGCACGGCTGATGATATCCGCCTCGGCAGAGTCCTGCAGACCGTTCAGCAGTTGACACTCGATGCTGTGTGAAGCCAGCTTTGCCGCCAGTGTTTCACTGTCGGAAATTGATCGCGTCCCGATCAGGACGGCCCGACCCAACTGCTGCACCAGTACGACGTCGGAAGTGATCGCATGATACTTTGCCGTGTTGTTCACGAAAAATCGCGTCGGCAGGACGACACGCTGTGACGGGACGCGCAGCGGGATTTCATCCACCGTCAGATTGTAGACGTCGCTCAATTCCCGTTCGCAGCCGATGGCCGTACCGGTCATGCCGGAAAGATTCTCATAGAGTCTGAAGAATCGCTGTTTGGTCACCTGGGCGACGGCATGTTTTTCGGCAGTGATCGGCAGGTTCTGTGACGCCTCAATCGCCTGATGCAGGCCGTCCTGCCACGAACGATCTTCGAAAATCCGACCGGTGGTTTCATCGACAATGCGGACTTCATCTTTTTGAATGACGTAATGCACGCCGCATCGAAACAAGTACCTCGCGCGCAGTGCCTGCTGCACGTACTCGGTCCAGGGCCGCACAAGCTGCAGCACGGGGATCGCCACATCATCCGCATGACAGCGTTGCACACCGGCTTCCGTCAAAGCCACTCGACCATTGGACGGTTCCAGGACGAAGTCCACATCCTGCTGCAAAATTCCTGTCAGTGCTTTCGCGGTCAAATGTGCATCCGCATCCGGTGCGCGGTCGTTGGAACCGAAACTCAGGACCAGGGGCGAACCAGCGTCGTCAATTAACACGCTGTCGGCTTCATCGACGACCGCATACGCCAGCCCGCGCTGCATCGTCGTGCGTCGCGATGTGGCTTCCCGCCTCAGATGGCTCAGCAGCCGCTCACCCAGTCGCTGCCTGGAGTTTTCCCGCAGCGTCAACTGATCGCGCAGATAGTCGAAACCGAATTCATGTCCAGTGCCATACGTCACATCCGCGTCATAGGCCGGAGTCTTCTTCGCCGCGTCCACACGTTCCGGCAACAGAGCGACGGAAATTCCCAAAGGAGCTGCCACCTTCGCGGCGAGTTGATGGTCACGTTCGGCGAGGTAGACGTTCGGCGTGACGACATGCACACCACGTCCCGTGAGCGACAGATGTAATGCAGCCGCGAGTGCCACGAACGTCTTTCCTTCACCCGTCTGCATCTGAGCGATACAGCGCCGGGACATCGCAATCGCGGCCAGCAGTTGTACGTCGTACAGCGTGACGCTCAAAGTGCGCCGCAACGCTTCGGTGGCCAGTGCCAGTCCGGCAATCAGCAGATGCGGTTCGGTAGTCGATTGGCCGCGAGCCATTTCGCGGCGGAGGAGACTCACTTCAGTCTGCAGTTGTCCTTCTGACGCGGATTGCAGCGATTCTGACAGAGCCCGAATGTGAGGAATCAGTTGTGATGATGTCGCTCGCGCAATTCTCTTCGACGCTGTTGGCCGCTGCGCCACTGCGTTCTGAGGGCGATCTGTTGCGAGCGTGGAATCGGACATCGTAGCTTGACTCTCTCAGTCAGACGGGACGCAGTGGACTTGGTGAGTCGAACGGCAAAGTGACATTGACTGTCTGGCCAGGTGGATTGACAGGAATCTCAGTCGCGGAGCGACTGAGCTACATGAGTCGCAGCACCAGACAGCGACGGTCAGTTTCCAAATGAATGACCACCGAATGAGGCTGGTCGGACGGGAGCCTGTCGGGCCGTTACCGGCGGAGTCGGGTCTTGTGCCGATCCGGTTCCTCCCGGACGTGCAGCGAGTGGCTGGGACCATTCCGCAGGCGGACGCCCCTGGACATCGACAGGTTCTGCTGTGCGGAAACTGACATTGCGAGATGTGCGTTCTTCGATTTCTTCAGCCGTCTGTTCGGCCCGAGCTGTCATCCATTGAGATTCGTCCGGATCAATTTGCGGCGCTTCATGACGCGACCGCATCAGGGTTCCCGTTGCCCGCCGCAGCTCGATGATTGAAAGAGCGTAGCTGGTCTGAGCCTGGACAAAGGCCGATTCTTCGTCGGCGAGGCGTTCGTAGCCGTCGAGCAGGTCTTCCAGGAGCAGCATGGTGGATTCTTCGATCATCGGCAGGACACTGAATCGATCCTGGAGATAGGCGACTTCGTTCTGTGCGGCAATCATCGCCTGATATTTGCCGAGCATCTCGCGGTAGGCTGTATCCACTTCACGATTTGCAATTTCGACTTCTGTCAACGAAGTTTCCACGGTGACCCGAAATGCACTGATGGCGCGTTTGAGTTCCCACTGTCGCTGTTCCATCTTCGCCTTCGCAGCTCGATTCCCCAGCGGCACTTCGAATTCAAACCCCGCGGTATATCCCGGACGGCCGCTGGTAAACTGGTCGCCCAGCGAATCCCCAATCTGCGTACTGTTCTGCAATCCGGCCACGTACGATGTGACCAGAAAATCCAGACGCGGCAGCAGTTCGCTTTTGCTGACGCCGATCCGCACGCTGGAGGCTCGCATCTGACGAATGGCTCGTGAAATATCGGGACGATTGACGAGCGCGGTTTCGAGAGTTTCCCGCAATCCGGATGGTGACGGCATCGATGCAGGCGATTCGGCAGGCGTGAATTCCAGCGGCCCGCTGTTCAGCATCGACGGATCATTCACCAGCAGTCGCAAACGGGATTCTGCGTTACGAATATCCGTGACCGCACGCTGCATCCGGGATTCGGCGCGTGCCACGGCGGCTCGGGCCCGCAGAATCTGACGCGGAATCGTGTCAACCTGATTTCGTCCTTCCAGGGTCTGCAGGACGCGCTGAGATGAACCGAGCAGCTTCTGACGCTGGAAGAATTCGGCGCGAGCCTGGTAGAGACTCCAGTACGCTTCGGCCACATTGAAGAGGTGCGTCTGAAGTTCCTGCAGAGTTTCATCACTGGCAACGTTGGAATTGATGCCGGCCAGCACAATCTGATTCTGGTTGTAGACGATACCCGCCTTGCTCAGCAGTGGCTGCCGGAAGCTGAGTTCCAGGCGGGTGTTGGACTGCGGATTGGGCTGCAGAAACTGCGAATTGTTGTACTGGTGACCGATCGATTGAGCGACCTGGAATTCGCCGCCGGTTTCAGTACGGCGTTTAAAACCTCCCTGAGAATTCAGTTTGTTGTCCTGAAAACGCTTCGGGGCGGTCAAGGGGTTACCTCCGACTGTAAGTTCGCTGCCCACCGGGTCATTGAGGTCGTTGTATTTCGCATCCAGAAATGTACGCCAGTCGAAAGCCGCTTCTTCCTGATGCACGATCGCATACTGGACTTCCGGATCAGCCTGCAGCACCTGGACCTGCGGTGCATGAGCCAGCGCCTGCTGCACCAGCGTGGCAACTTCGACTGGCACAGTGTTCGGAGCCAGCCCTGCACTCTGACGCACTAAAGGATCCCACCAGGCGATGAAGTCGGTGGGCAGCACGACAGACGGAGCCGGTGTCGGTGAGTGTTCTCGGCCTTCAGGCATTTGTCCCGTGCGACCATAATACGGTCCCATCCACGCCGGGGCGTCGGACTCCACG
>JAYTAK010000194.1:0-4699 GCA_043737515.1 Candidatus Kuenenia sp.
GCGAGTTCCGTCGGAGCATATCCGGTACGGCGCAAGTGCCCGGCTTCAGGAAGCAGAGATTCTGCTGCGGAGCAATCATGCAGATCAGGCGGAGGCAAGCTTTCGAACGTTTCTGCAACTGGCAGAAGCACAGGATGCGTATCCTCATGAAGACGTAAGACTGGCACGCGACTGGCTGGTTTTTTTACTGGCTGTTGAGCTGCGATTCGAAGACCGAAAAGCAATCCTGCACCAGATGATTCAGGATCGCCAGTTTGATGCGTATGATGCGAAACAATACTACTTCCCGACGTTACTGATCTGGCAATCTTCATTGGGAAGCAGTCGCCTGCGAGATTTTCTGGAACAGGCTCCGACCAGTCGTCTGTTGCTGATTGCTCAGGCCCGATATCTCGTCGGCGAGGGAAAACTTGATGCCGCCGACGAATTGTTGAAATCGCTGCGACAGCAGTATCCCGATGATCTTGACGTCATTGCGGCTTCACTGGAATGTTTCTATGAACAGGTGAACTGGGAACAGTTCGATACTATCCTTTCTGCGGCACCAGCATATCGGGACGACGAGCCGTGGCTGTTGACACAGATGCGGGCCGAGTTTGCTGCCCATTTGAGGGACTGGACCACAGCGGAGTCATACTTTCGACAGGTACTCAAAGCCGATCCGGCGAATCCGACCTGTCATATGGGGCTGGCAAAAGCACTCAATGGTCAGGGGGAAACCGTGGAACGAAAAGCTATCCAGGAGCGTTCGCTTACCTTGGCGAGGATTCGCGTGAATCTGGCCGCAGTTGACAATAAATCGGCTGCCGCCGCGAGGGCACTTGCGCAAGACGCGCGGTTACTACAAATGCATGACGCGGCGGCTTCTTTTGAGTTTCTGGCCGAACAGATGGAACGCGGAGCCCGATGATGATGAAAGATCTCCAGTGGCACAGCAAAGCTGCCGGGCTCCTTATCTGCCTGCTCGTGTTCCGTTCCATTGCCGGCTGCTCGCAGCAACCAGCGTCCGTCGATCCGCCGGCAAACGTGCAGTCGCCAGGAGTGAAAAACATTGCGAATGATGCCACTTCTGTTGCCGAAGATCGCGACGTCGTCGCGGAAGCTGAAACGTCCTTTCGATTTCGGGAGATCGGCGCAGAATCGGGATTTGATTTCCGGCGTTACGACGACATGAATGGACAGCGTCGAATACTGGAAGTCAATGGCGGTGGAGTTGCCGTGTTCGACTTTGACCATGATGACTCGCTGGACATTTTCATGAGCAATGGCTGCCGGTTGCCGCTGAATCAGGACACGTGGGAGACGCCCGGGAAGTTGTTTCGCAATCTGAATATGATGACGTTCCGTGACTGCAGCGAAACATCAGCGCTGCGGCAGTTCGGCTTTTGCTGCGGCTGCGCTGTGGCGGATGCCAACGAAGATGGTTTTGAGGATCTGTATCTGACAGCGTACGGCGGGAATCAATTCTGGATCAATCATGGCGATGGGACATTTTCTGAGGTTGCCTCTGAAAACGGTACTCTGACCGGCGTCTGGGGCTCCAGTGCCGCATTTGCAGACCTCAATGGTGATTCGTGTCTTGATCTGTATGTTGCCAACTATCTGGAGGAGTCCGATACACATCCCCGACTCTGTCCGGAACCCAGCAGTCCGGATGGCTACGTCGGATGTTCTCCCGCGCTTTTCAAAGGAGTCCCCGACACACTCTTTCTTTCCGATGGAGCTGGTGCCTACATCAATGCGTCCTTCGCAGCGGGATTGAACGAACTCCCTGGAAAAGCACTTGGTGTTGCCATTTGCGACCTCAATGGAGACGCTCGTCCGGAAATCTATGTGGCCAATGATGGCGAACCAAACTATCTGTTGACAGTTGAACAGACCGCACGACTTGATGAAAATGTTCAGGGAATCCGATTGCATGACGAAGCAACAGCCGCGAATGTGGCGTTGAATGAACAAGGCTATGCGCAGGCGAGTATGGGAGTCGCGGCGGCGGACTTTGATCGCAACGGAGCGCTGGACATTTTTCTGACACACTTCTTCGGCGACACGAACACGCTGTACCTGAATCACACCGCAGGCAGCACTCTGATCTTCGAAGAGGCAACACGTCAGTCTCTTCTGGGTCCGCCGAGTCGCAGTGTTCTGGGATTTGGTGTCGTGGCTGTGGATGTTGACAACAATGGATGGAAGGATCTCCTGATTGCAAATGGTCACGTCGATGATCGCACCTGGATGAAGGCAAGCCAGCCATTTAAGATGCTTCCCCAGGTTTTTGAGAATCTGCAAAACGGCACATTCCGAGATGCCTCGGGCGGAGCAGGCCCGTACTTTCAAAAGCCGACTCTCGGGCGAGGTGTGGCGATGGGTGACCTGGACCGGGATGGCCGAGTGGACTCGGTTATTTCACATCAATTGGCTTCGTCTGTGATCTTGCGAAACGAAACAGACTGCGAAGATTCAGTAACCTTGCAGTTGATCGGAACATCGTCGAGTCGAACACCGATCGGTACCAGAATCCGCATTCTGGACACAGTGCCCGCAACCGAAGAACATTTGATCGGCGGCAGTAGTTTTCAGGCAGCCAGCGCGAACGAGATCCACATTGGAGGCATTCCAGCGGAACAGTTGGACGTAGAAATCACATGGCCTGATGGACTTGTCGAATCCGTTCACCTTTCTGGCAAGGGCAAATGGGTGATTCGAGAAGGGTTTGGACGCGGATTTCGGTAACAGAGCAATCGACAACTGCAAGAAATGCGAGGCTCGGCGACGCCTCGCCCTTACAATTTCACAATCGAACGCAACCACACGTAATTATACTCCGCGCGGCCAGGACAGAGGGACGTGTTGTTGAGTGAGCCGCAAGGCGCTAGCCGCGGGTTGTGCATTCGGTCAGCACCAGCGGTCAAGCACCGGCGGCTAGCGCCTTGCCGCTCACAAAACCTCAAATCTGACCGCGCGGAGTATATACCGCACGCGGTCGCCTGCGGCTTGCCGCTAAACGATAAACATCTCATCCCTAGCCGTGTTGACTATCAAGGACATTGTGTGTACCGCACATGAAAACGAACGCATGAACAGTGTTCGCGTGTTTTTGATAGGTCAATCGGCATTTTTTTCTTTTTTTTTCTTTTGATTTGCATAAAGCTCTGAAAATCACTATCCTCGCGCCCGGTGAGAAGCAGGCAGGATCGCTGTCTGCAAGGTTTTTTTCAATTTTCGGAGGTGTTTATGATCCGTCCTCGCGTTGGCCGCAAGGCTTTTACCTTGATTGAACTTTTGGTGGTGATTGCAATTATTGCGATCCTCATCGCGTTGCTGCTGCCTGCAGTTCAACAGGCCCGTGAAGCAGCTCGCCGTACTCAGTGCAAGAATAATCTGAAGCAGTTGGGTCTTGCGATTCACAACTACCACGACGTCTTTAACGCGATTTGCCCTGCTTGCACGCATACGGATTATAATTTCGGTGCTGGGGTCAAAGGACCACGACGTCTCAGTGGATTTGTCAGTCTTCTGCCCTACTTTGAACAGGCAAATCTGTTTCAGCAGATCCAGACAGCTGTTGCCACGCGAACCGACGGCGGCCCTGTGCCGTGGGATGGGGGATTTACTCCGTTTAATACGAAAATGCCTGGAATTCTGTGTCCATCTGACCCGGATACGACTCAAGGCGGGAGTATAGGAAAGACAAATTACATGTTCAGCCGCGGTGACAGCAACTGGGACCACAATCAGTGGTCGGGCAACGGTGGTCGTGGCCAGCGGGGATTCTTTACGTCCTCGGGTGACAACCGAGACAACAACAATGGCATCAACCGCCAGTTCCGCGACGTGCTGGATGGGCTGAGCAATACGATTGCCATGTCCGAACGTACCAAGGGTCAGACGGGAAGTCGAAAGGCCAATAGTGGTGCTCTTTCAATCAACAACGGCGGTGCGATGCGTGATAATCCAGCCAGCGTTCTCCCAATGCTTGTGAACGGTGAATATCCGGGAGCTTTTGCAACCTGGACCGGGACTCGATGGCCGGACGGAGCTCCAGCATTCACGGGATGTACGACTCAACTCGGTCCGAACAAGGGATCGTACGTGCAGGGTGGCTGGGACGGTGAAGACGGTATCTATGAGCCTACCAGCAAGCACACTGGGGGCGTGCAGGCATTGATGGGGGACGGTGCCGTAAACTTTTTCAGCGAGAATATCGACACGGGCCTGACAACATGTCCCGGGCCGGACAGTGGAACTGCCCGTTCAGGTGCATGTGCTCCATTTTCGCAGTTTGGTCGATCACCGTTCGGCATTTGGGGTGCTTTGGGGTCGGTCTCTGGCGGGGAAGTGGCTAGCTTCTGATCGATGCGTGCCGTGTCTTATGATTTATGGCGGAAGGATGGGAATTCCCATCCTTCCGTTTTGTGTAACGATAAAGTGATGTGACTATACCGCGTGCGGTTGAGAATGGCACATTCGTTAAGTAGAGTGTAGCCGGATTCGTCACAATTCGGGGCCGTGCATTATTCAGGGCCGAATTCTCACGAATCCGGCTACAGCAAAACCTCTCAACTAGGCCCGCGCGGAGTATAGCCCAATGGCGTGGAATTAAGGAATTCCAACGGCGAGCGGGGGACGTAAGTCCCCTGATTTGTTTGGGTTCGCGACGAATATCAGGGGATTGACATCCCCCGCTCGCCTTAAGTCC
>JAYTAK010000195.1:0-4699 GCA_043737515.1 Candidatus Kuenenia sp.
CCGATGTTGTGCGGCGGTTGAGCGGGTCGATGAGCTGCGTCTGGGCTCCGGTCGAATCGTACGTGAAGCTGTGGCGGTTGCCTCGGGCATCCACCAGAGCCGACGTTTGCCCGAGCGAATTGTACACCGTCGTCGTGCGATTGCCGAGAGCATTGACTTCGACCGTTCGTCGGCCAAGGGCGTCGTAGACGCTGCTGACTCGATTGCCATTGGCGTCGATTGTCGCCAGTGACTGGCTGGCGATGTTGTAGACCGCGGTCGCACGTTTGCCGAGCGGATTGATGCTTGCCACGACTCGGCCTGCCGTGTCGTACACCGATGTATTGCGATTTCCGAGCGGGTCTTTGCTGCCGAGAGTCTGACCGACGGTGTTGTAAATCGTTGTCCAGCGTTTACTCTTCGCGGAGTCTGCCAACCTGTCCGCGCGTGGAAATTCCAAACGCGAGAATAGGGAGGTCCCGTGGTCAATCTCGTCATTTTCCCTTGAATGTCCAATCAAAGAGACCTGACCCCTTATCTGACCCCTTATTGCTTGTTCCTTATTGCTTGTTCGATCGTGGCCAGTGACTGGCTGGCGATGTTGTAGACCGTGGTCGTGCGTTTGCCGAGCGGATTGATGTGGGTGACGACGCGGGCCGCGTCGTCGTACACCGATGTACTGCGATTTCCCAGCGGGTCTTTGCTGCCGACCGTCTGACCGACGCCGTTGAAAATCGTTGTCCAGCGTTTGCCGAGCGGATTGACACTGGCGGCGGCTCGACCTTTGGTATCGTACACCGTCGTCGAGCGATTGCCCTTCGCATCTACCGACGCCACGCCTCGCCCGCCTGCGTCGTAGATGTTCGTGGAGCGATTTCCCAGAGCATTGATCGCAGCAACCGTCTGGCCATCGGCGTTGTACGTCATGGTCGAGCGGAGAACATTAAAGGATGTCAGGTCTCTTCGTTTCATACTTGATCAATCTCATCTGCTTGTCCTTGGCTTCAAAATCAAAGACGCTTGACCCCTTTGCTTTTTTCGCGCAGCAGCGAATCACAGTTCCGCAGCCACCCGACCGCTACAATTCTGACAGCACTAGTGACTCACTTCCTGGCCGGAATCGCCAGCGGCCCTTAGAATCCTTGAATTAGTATACGGTTGAGTTGTTCTTCCCAGTCGTTACGACTCAGGATGCGACCACAGTGCCCTCCCCAGAGGAGCGAATCCTCCCAATCAGCGTCGGGGCTTGCTTTCCTAAGAGCGTGCCAGCATGCTCCTTGCTGCACACTGTCGTCTCTGCTACCGATTGCAAGTCCACATCCCCAGAGAAAATCATTCAAAAGCCCGTTGCGCTTCCACCCGGCAAGACTCTCGTCGAGGCCAACTGATGACATGCCATTCAAAACCCAGAGAATCCCGTCTAATGCCGCTGCTTCGCGGGCAACGGTCATCTTAGACACCGAGGAAGACACATCAGCTTGGTATTCCCTTCGCAACCCCACGTTAATCTCGGTGATCGCATCCCGGACGTCCTTGGGGACATCAACCGTCAGACCAATTCGAAGCAACGGCGATACAAAACGATTGGGAATATCTCCAGCTCTCTTGTCTGGACCTTCAAGACCAAATCGTGGCAGCAAATTGATGACCTTCCGTATGGAGTCTGTTGCCTCTGCCGACGCCCCAATTCGAGCCATGTATTCCGCATCGCGCGCATAGAGAAACGACGCTTCATTGGCACTAAGTGCTTCAGGCTCCAAATCGACGATTTCCATAGCGGAATCTCGAATTGAGCGATCATTGAAGAGCGACGATGCGACTAGAGTTGCGTGTATCACATTAAACCGCTCCAAAGTTGAAGTATTTCGAATGAACTGTTCAAGTTTGTCACTTCGTTGGTTCCCCTCGGTAAGAATTCCGAAAAATCGAGCTAACTCGCTTACTTTTGCGTCCGACGAGTAGACCTGAATACCCTTGTCGATGCGTGACCAAGCGTCTGGACTTTCGCGAAAAACAAGAAGCAACATAGATTCCCGATCAGTCTCAGGCAGCAAGTACAGTGCGCAGTCTGTAGCGGCCCGATCCCAGCGACGATGCAATAAGGTGGAAATCCGTTCAAGTGATTCGAGGAAATCCCCATCATTAACGATCCCCTTAAACGCAGTAAAGGCTTTGACTTTCTGCTCTTCGGCATTCAGGCTTAAAACTGCGATTGATGCGCGTTTGGCGGCCTCGAGCACATTTGAGTTCGGGAAACGACTTGCACACACATTTAGCGAGTCCAGCACTTCAGCCTCGAGTGGAGCGAAATCTTTTGGTATCGGCGTTAAGGTGTCCGTACGACAGTACTGATCAAGTTGAGCGGTAAGCCGGAGTACTCGGGCACTTATGTCATTGCGCGTTCCGGAGTTTTCGGTGGGATTGCCAATTTGAATTGCATCCAACTCCGTCAAAGTCAGGACTCGATTGCGGCCGCAAAGCATGTCCGCCAAATCCGGAGTGCCCGCTGCAATCTGGGATGCCAAGTTGATTCTCCCAAGCTCAAACTGCTGGATCGCAGATCTGGACACCGTCACTTCATCGCAGTGTCGCAGTAGCACTGGGAGTCTTCCGGCAGTCGATGAGCATTCTCCTAATACAGACAGCGAAATGCCGTCAGGCGGGATACCTCGGCGTTCCATTGCCTCGCAACCTAACAACCACAAACCATCTCCCATGAATAGAGCGGAGAGACCGACTAAAGTCGCACCTGAGACGAGAGCTATCACCAACCACCCCCATTCCCCTGAAGCTCTTTGCAAATCTCGTCGAACGCACCACTGCCCGAGCCGCCCGTGCTTCCCCTCGCGCCCTCAAGAATGCATGCTTGTATACGTCTGTCTCTCAGTGGTCCGGGAGGCGTGCAATCACGAATCTCTTGGGCGGTGCAGTTAATTCGGTATGCCTCTTTTTCAAGAGGGTTAGTCTCTCCTGGGAACGGTTTCCCCGCCCGACCTTGGCATGCTTGCAAAGCATGCAACATTTCGTGTGCCATTAACCCCGCCGCATCGCACTTACTTATAGTTTTCGGAAAACAAATTTTTGGATTCTTACCAGATTTCCCAGGACACGTTACGGCAAATCCTCCAAAACCCGGAGCAGAACTGCATTTGTCGCGGATTGCCAATTCTACTGTGCATAAACCGTCGATATTCAGCATGGCGATGCGGGAGCGTGCATCCTCAAACAATTGCCTGATCTCGCCATCTGTCAAGGGCTGGCCTGCATCCTTCATGGTATGGCAAGGACAAGGGGGATCGCCGGGCCGTTTTTCAAAATTGCAAAGATCCTCACCCCACTCTGCGACTGTGTAAGCGTTGCAATTTGCGATGAAGCAGTTTTGATCGATTTCCGGTTCTTTTGGGAATGGTTCGAGGGGCAGTCGCAACCGTGGAAATGGCGGATCTTTCATTACTGGCGAAAACGGAGGCTTATTGAAGATATTTGGATCCACATACCAAGGATATTTGTCTTCAATTAACCCCGAAGGGTCCATCAACCAAACCGGCGAATTCTTGACGTATACGAATACGAATGGCGTTTGCGGGTTCTTTGGCAATAGTGGGTCTTTGCTCGTCCAGCGAGCGACTGTCGGCCGATACATTCTCGCTCTGACATAGATACATGCTGTGACTACTTCAAATTGATACCCGTTTCTTCCACTGAACTGAAACGGCGTCACGGTGCTTCCGGTTGCCGCGATGACGTTTCCCCATGCATCGTATTCTTTGGTGTCGGTGATGTTGCCCGAGTCGTCGGTGAGAGCGACGTTGTCGCCTCGGCCATCGTAGTGATAGTAACTGGTAACGCCGTTGCGGTTTTGGGAGAGCAGGTTGCCGTAGAGTCCCGGCTCATGATCGTACGACACCGACAGCACGCCGTCTTCGTACTCTTCAATCACGTTGTCGCTGAGTTCGTCCCAGACGTATTCAGTTTTTGGCATCGGATCATTCCTCGTCAATTCGGCCATCATTGGCGTTGTAGCTCATCGTGAAACGACTGCGGTTGCGATTTGAGACTCGCACGCCCTTCAACAGTCTGTTGACTGAGCCCTAATTCTCCTATGCTGGCAGTCGTTCTCCTTCGACGTGAACGCGCAGGTGTTTCATGAAATCCCCCTATCTTGGGACGCTAGTCACACGAATATTGCGCCGTCCGTCGAGACAACTTCCGCAAATAAAAAAATGGTATGGATTCCATTCAACGGTTGCCGCAGCATCGACGGACAATGAAATCGCAACTCGTATTTCTTGCAAGGTTTTCTCCCTCTCGCGGGCATTCAACGCGAACCAGTTCTGATTTAAGAACGACGAGAGCTGAACCGTGCCAACGATCTTCAGACCAGGTGACAATAAAACAGACTCTGGCCCAGCATATTGGGCCATGGGTGCTTTCGGACAGATTTCAATGTAATCTTCCGCGACATTGGAAATTCCGACAACGACGAAGTCTCCTGAGAACGAATGCCGCAGTTCGAGGTCTCGAACCGTCACGAAATCGGATTTGTCACCAAGAAACGTCAATTCCAATTTGCACTCTGGGATTCCCTCTTCACCTATTGTCACGTTCCGCAGGCATAATTCAAATTGCGTTTGACATGCAGATTCGTAACACTCAACCATTGCAATCCTGCAAAACAAAACAAGAGCAATTTGGCACATGATAGTATGGCTCCGTACTT
>JAYTAK010000196.1:0-10846 GCA_043737515.1 Candidatus Kuenenia sp.
CACATAACCGGGGCTAGCGCCCTACGGCTAATTGGGTTGCGGGCGAAGCCCGCGCCAAGAAATTCAGCGTTACTGCCATCCATCAGGAATTCAATGTCCGATTCGGTCGTAGAACTTTCCCATCACGAAGAAGCGCGAGCCCTGTTTGGGTTACGAGATGAGCACCTGCGTCGTCTGTGTTCTGTGACGGGGGCGCGAGTTGTGCTTCGCGGCAATCAGGTTCGGATCACTGGCGAACCGGACCAGGTGGTTCAGTGTCTGGAAACACTGCAGCAGTGGCGTGACATTCTGCAGCGAAATTCAGAACTGGTGCCTTCAGACATCGTTCGTTCACTCGGGGAAGATCCCGCACGAAAGGAAAACATGATTCATTCCGAAATGCCGCATTCCAGTCATGCCGAGAACGGCAACTACTTTTCCGGTCGCCAGTCGAATGATGTGCGTCTCGGGAAGGATCGCGTAGGTCAGATTCGCCCGAAAACAGACGGCCAGAAGACCTACATGGATGCCATGCGGAAGAGCGAACTCGTGCTGTGCGACGGTCCCGCTGGTTCCGGCAAAACTTACCTGGCGGTCGCTCTTGCCCTGGAAGCACTACGTTCGGAGCAGGTCCGAAAGATCGTCCTCGTCCGGCCAGCGGTTGAGGCGGGTGAGAAACTTGGTTTTCTGCCGGGTGACATGTTCGCCAAAGTCAATCCGTTTCTGCGACCACTGCTGGACGCGATCCATGACATGCTCGACGCGGAACAAGTGCGTCGCTATTTGGCGAACGACGTCATCGAGATTGTGCCGTTGGCATTCATGCGTGGCCGGACTTTGAACGATACGTTCATGATCCTGGATGAGGCTCAAAACACGACTTGTACCCAGATGAAGATGTTTTTGACGCGGATGGGGCTGAATTCCCGAATTGTGGTGACCGGCGATTCGACGCAGATTGACCTCGAAAAAGGCGTGGACAGCGGTCTTAAGGACGGTATCCGGAGGCTTTCTCAGATACCTGGGGTTGCGATTGTTCGTCTGAATGGACAGGATATTGTCCGCCATCGGCTGGTTCGGGAGATTGTTTCGGCGTACGAAACTGCGGCCGATCAGGATTCTTCGAAGTCCTGATCTGCGAAATTCTCCGGACACAGTCGGCGCGTCGGACGCTCATCCGTCGGCTCTTTTATCGCCATGTCGTTCTTTGGAACTCGACGGTCTCGTCAGTCACAAGCGCGCGTCTTTCGCCCGACTCCTTCACTGTGGGACCGATTAATCGCGGGCTTCCGCGACTACCGTGTGCTGTCACAGGTTCTGATCGCAATGCTGGCCGTGCTGCTGTTGCTCGGTGCGCTTCAGGCATGGAAGCCTCGGTTTCATTATCGAGCGGGTCAGTTTGCTGACGTGGGCATTCAGTCTCGCATCGACTTCGAAGTGGAGAACGTTGCCGAGACACTGCGTATTCGCCGCGAAGCTGAAGCGGCTGCTCCGCTGGTTCTTACTCAGGAACCCGCTGTCATCGATCGTCTGGTTTCGCAGCTTCGCGCCCAGCTCAGCGAAGTCTCGAATGCGGAATCGGTGGATAAACTGTCGCAGCCGACACTGGAAGCATTTGGGTTTTCGGTGGTCGGAGAAAAAGAACGAGAGCACGCCTTCAGTCTGCTGCGAAATCCCCTGCAGGATGCGGACAAATCATCAGGCAAACATCTCGACGAACTGATGGCTGAAGTAGAAAAACTTCTGGCCGACGCCCGCAATCTTGGATTGATCGCGAATATGGACGCGCGACGCTTGACCGGCGATCCGCTCGACGAACCCGCGCCCGTCAATCGAAATCGGTCGATTAAGGTGGTCAGTGACAAGGGCCGCCTGTTGCATAATGGCGTGCTGGCCGACGTGTTGCTCCAGGAACAGCTTCGCGAAACAGGTCGACTTGGAAAATCCTGGCCGACGCTCACATCACTCTCAGTGATCAAGCCGTCGATTGAAATCTGGCTGCAGCAGAATCTGAAGAATCATTTGCTCCTCGATTCAGAAGCCACAAAGGCCGAACTCAAACTTGCCTCGGAAGGTGCTCAGCCAAGATTCGATCGCTACCCCCGAAAGACAGTCCTTGTACCGGCCGGTGATCAACTGGCAGAAACCGAAAAGGGATTGGGCATTCTGCGACTGGAGTACGACGCTTATGTGGACAACGTCACGCCCTGGCAGCGGGTGTCACAAATCAATGGCATCGCTACGCTGGTGCTGCTGCTGGTTGTACTTTTCGGCGTATTCCTCAAGTACTTTTCCCCTGAAATGCTGGAAGACAGTTCAAAACTGCTCGTGTTCGTGGGGATGTGTTCGGCAGCGGTCTTTCTGAGCTGCGTGATGAGTGCCGATCCGTGGCGGGCGGAGATTATTCCGCTGCTCGCCACGGTAATGATTACTGCGATCGCGTATAGTCAGGTCGTCGCGATTCTGACGGCGTTTCTGCTGTCACTGCTGGTGGCAATGTCCACGCTGAGTGACATCGGCCATTTTCTGACGCTGATGACAATCTGTGTCACATCGACGATTCCGTTACGACGCATTAAGTCTCGCCTGGTGATGGTCAAGGCGGGCTTTCTGGTAGCGACTGTTTCATTCTATGCGGTCTGGAGTACCAGCGTGATTCAGGCAGAAGGAAACAGCGATGCCTGGCGAAATCTGGCGATTGTTGTCACGGGATTGAAGTTCGCAGGTTGGGCTCTGGTCTGCTGCTATCTCGTCGCGGGGAGCTTGCCGTTTATTGAACAGGCGTTTGGAATTGTGACCGACATCAGTCTGCTCGAACTGACCGGCGTCTCGCATCCACTGCTGCAGGAACTGGCTCGCCGCGCACCGGGAACCTATAACCATTCAATGACGGTTGCGTCGCTGGCTGAGGCCGCAGCAGAAGCCATCGGTGCCAATGGACTGTTGACCCGTGTGGGAGCCTATTTTCACGACATCGGCAAAATGCTGAAACCCGAATACTTCATCGAAAACATGACTGAAGGGTCTGCGAACCATCATCAGTCGCTCGCGCCGGCGATGAGTACCCTCATTATCATCGGGCACGTCAAGGATGGTCTGGAACTGGCTGAGGAAAACAATCTGCCGGAACCGCTCGTGAATTTCATCGAACAGCATCACGGCACGACGCTGGTGGAATTCTTTTATCACGAAGCCACGCGCAAGGCCGACGTCGATCATCGCACGAATGCCAGTGAATCGGCGTTCCGTTATCCCGGCCCCAAACCGCAGACGCGCGAAACTGCTGTCCTGATGCTGGCAGATGCCGTGGAGAGCGCAAGTCGTACTTTGAAAGAACCAACGCCGAAACGAGTTCAGTCGCTGGTTCACGAAATCACGATGAAGCGGCTGCTGGATGGACAGTTTGATGAATGCAACCTGCAACTGAACGAAATCCGGATCATCGAAGAATCGTTGATCAAGTCACTGCTGGCAGCGCATCATGGTCGTGTTCGTTATCCTGGTCAGCGAACGGCGTAGAGATGTCGTTCGAGATTGATATTTCCTGCAGCCCGGATTCTGTTGCGATTGACGCCACGGCTTTGCGTCGGGCGATTGAACTGACGCTGCAGATCGAACAGGTTGCCGCGGCTGTATTGAGTGTTTCAATCGTCGATAACAAGGCCATTCATCAGATCAATCGCCAGCATCTGCAGCACGACTATCCTACCGACGTCATCAGCTTTCAGCTCGACTTTGCACGGGATGACGATGCCCCCGCTGATGCGCCTGCTGTATTGCGTGCCGCAGGCGCGATCATCGAAGGCGAAATCATCGCCAGCGCTGAAATGGCAGCAGAAATGGCATCATCCGGCCAATGGTCGCCGATCGATGAACTGACCCTCTATGTCATCCACGGCCTGCTTCACATCTGCGGCTACGACGACCTGTCGCCAGAGGAAAAAAACATCATGCGGAGCCGCGAACGTGCGATCCTGAACGCTCTCGGCCTGCACCCCGTCTACCCGGATGATGATTGCCAGACCGTTTGATTCAGGTTTACCTGCCCACCAGCATCCCAAGATATTCCTTGGCAATCGACCATGTGCCTCCCAGAGCAGAGCCGTTGGGAATCATGGATTCCACGATCTGCCCGGTTGTGAATCCACCGACATTGGGGGCGGTGTGAAAATCAGCCGGGAGCGGGAGCGGTTGCAGCCCGTTGCGGTTTGCCAGTCGCATCGCACGAGGCAGGTGCCATGCTGATGTGAGCAATCCGACGCGTGATTTCGAATTCTGAAATCGTTCGCTCAACCCCTGCATTTCTTCTGAGGTGTTACGCCCGCCCGCCAACTCGATCGCCGAATCCGGGACGCCCAGCTTGAGCAGAATATCCCGCGACGACTCGGAAGGATCGACACCTGTCGCATTCATGGACTCAATGCGCTGGCCCGTGCAGATAAATCTTTTCGCGATCTTCTGATGATACAACTGAGCTGCCAGAATCAGTCGATCGCCGGAGCTATTGCCCTGCTGACGACCGTTCGCACCGAGCCCGCCACCGCCGCCCAGCACGATGACCACATCCATCGGTGCCTCCTTCATCGGATCAATCGCAAGATAGTCCGCTTCCAGCGCCGCAGCCAGATGATTGGCAATGAACCCATTGCCCGCGATCGTGAACAAGACAAAGCAGGCTGCTGCTGTAATCCTGCCAGGTTGCCCGGCATGATTCTGTTTTTTCTGCATCCAGAGCTGTATTGTCAGAGCCAGTAGCAGAATCCACAACAGGCCACTCGGCATCACCAGAGAAGTGCCCACTTTTTCCACCACATTTCGATCCTGAGTCACGCCCAGCACGACTAATCCAACGCCAAACACGATGCACAGCGTGGACAGGATTTTCAGAAAGGACGGTTGTTGTTTCGATGTGGCGTACACGAAATGTTCTCCAGGGTTTCTCACGTCAATTGCGATTCAGGGCCGATGGCTACAACATTTCTCCGTCAACGGAACGGCTACGTAGGTCCGCCGCTCCGTCGGCGGACTTCTGTCGCTTTGCGATAATCTTGTCAGTAAAACCAAACTCAAAGTTTGCTGAGTAGAGCAGAGACAAGCTGGAAGCTTATCCCACGTTAAATCAGCGTTGTCTTTGCAATCATGAAGTCTCAATCCGTGCGCAACTCTTGAAGACTTCCCCCAGACGTTGCGCCGCAGCCTGAGCCGACCAGTGTTCTGTCACATGTGCCTTTGCCTCTGCCGCCAGATGTTGCGCTTGAGACGCATTCATCAGGAGAATGCCAATGGCATCGCGGAGTTCATCCTTGCTGCCTGCTGGCACGAGTCGACCGTATCGTCCGCCGTCCAGAATCTCGGAAGGTCCGGAATGACAGTCCGACGAAATCACGGGTGTTCCGCAGGCCATCGCTTCCAGTAAAACGTTAGGCATTCCCTCAATCAGCGATGGCAACACAAACACATCGGCTGACTGATACCACATGATCGCGTTATCCTGAAATCCGGTCAAATGCACGGTTTCACGGAGGTTCAGTTCAGCGATTTGTCGCTCCAGATTGTTTCGGTGCGGACCCTCGCCCAGAATCGCGAGTCGGAACTCGATCTCCTGATGCTGTTGACATACCTCAGCCATCGCAGCAATCAGCAGATGAAATCCTTTTTGCTCGTTTAACCGCCCGGCAGTCACGATCCGAAACACGCGCGAGGCGGAATGATTCCTTTTTTCACCGGTCCACCAGACATCGTGATTTGCCTGCTTCGCCTGTTGTTGAATCCAATCCACATCGACACCGTTCTGCAGTGTGGCGATGCGTTCCTGGCGGATTCCGTAAAAGCGAATTGCGGCCTCCCTCGCTCCGTCCGACACGGCGAGAACCTGGGTCGAACTGTTGTACAATCGATGCAGGATTCTGCGTTTGAACCATTGGAAGCGACCGGCAACCGGTGCGAAACCCGTCTCAGGATCAGTGACGATTGTGGACACATTCGGCACGTCGGCTTTGCGGGCTCCGGCCGCAGAAATCAGCGTCATCAGAAATGTCCGGTCGTAGCTGACATCGGCCCTGACTTCGCGAAGAAACCTGGCGTAGTCCCGAACTCGGCGCGCATGCATTAACCCAGGCAGGTAGATTCTGGATGATGTCACACGGGTATCAAACGAGGTGACGGGCACATCGGTGGGCACCTGATTCAGCAACGGGCCGGTCTTGTAGACAAGGTACAGGAACGGCTCAAATTGCCGACGATCCAGATGCCGCAACAACAGCAGCATCTGCCGTTCTGAGCCGCCGCCATGCATGGCTCCGATTGAAAACACGACCCGGATACGGCGCATGGCAGGAGACGTTCTCAGAAGATACTTGACCACTCATTGCAGTAATTGCATCGGACTTTTCCGTCGGCAGAGAGTTCCGCAGTGCTGTCCACGGTCGCACCACATTTTCCGCACTTGATCGCCGCAGCGTTTGGCGGTCGTTTGGCAACGATTTCCAGCGCGCGACGTTTTCCCTCCGCTCCCGATTCGACTCGATTGTCCACCGCCGCGCGCGATTTTCGAACCAGCAACTTGAAGAAGACGAAAACGATGAAACCACCCGCTGCCAGAATGAACAGCAGAGCGATGACAAAAACAATGACGAAGAGAGAGCTGAATGCCATGAACTGCAAATCGCACGACGACGCGGCAAACTGACTGTGACAACTGCGTCACATCGCGCCGCATTCTACCCTTCAGCCCGCTTCAAGTCATGGCTGATTCTGCGAGTCGTGAAATCCCCGATTTGCAGGAGAAAGTCATGATTCCAGTCGGCAGGTGGGATAACCATAGTGCTGTCAGTGGGTTGAGGCATCAACCGGTCTGGGATAGACTGACCGCCCAGCTTCTGCTTCGTTCCTCAATTCCCACCTGGAGAATTTCTCAATGCCCGGTTCCCATTCCCGCCCAGAACACCGACTTGATCGTCGTCAATTTCTGACTTCAGCCGCCTCTTTGGCCGCAACAGCCACGGCAGCAGCGTATTTCCCGTGGGCGAATTCTGCTTTTGCCAATTTGTCTGCGAACGATCGGCCGAGAATCGGATGTATAGGCGTCGGGGGCATGGGGCGCGGTGATGCCCACGGACACAAACATTTTGGCGATATTCTCGCGATCTGTGATGTCGATAAAGAACATGCCGACAAGGTCAATGCCGAAGAAGCCGTTGCGTCCGGCAAGGCTGACGTCTACGGTGATTATCGAAAAGTTCTGGAGCGATCAGATATTGACGTTGTGAGCGTTGTGACTCCCGACCACTGGCACGTCAAGATCGCCATCGAAGCATTGCAGGCAGGCAAGCATGTGTTCTGTCAGAAACCATTGACGCTGACTCTGGAAGAAAACCAACTCATCCGCAATGCCTGTCGCCATTACCCCGACCGCGTTTTCTTCGTAGGAACGCAACAACGCAGTGACGATGAACGATTCCTGCGAGCCGTCAATCTGGTGCGCAAAGGACTGATTGGTGACGTGCAGAAGATTACAGTCGGTATCAACGGCGGCGACGTCGGTGGCCCGTTCATGAAATCCGATCCGCCGGCGAATCTGGACTGGAACATGTGGCTCGGTCAGGCCCCACTCGTCGATTATGTCGAGCAACGCGGTCACGGAACTTTCCGCTGGTGGTATGAATACTCCGGCGGAAAATTTACAGACTGGGGCGCTCATCATATTGACATCGCGCAATGGGCGATCGGCGAAGATGGCGAAGGCTCCGGACCGATCGAAATCGACGGCACCGATGCACAACACCCCGTACCGTTTGAAAACGGTTATCCGACGAAGGACGATGTCTTCAATTCGTCCCATGATTTTAACGTCATTGCAAAATATGCCAGCGGCGTGGAGATGCATATCACCAGTCGCGGAGACAACGGAATTCTGTTCGAAGGCTCAAAAGGGCGATTCTTCGTCAATCGCGGAAAAATCGCCGGTCAACCGATCGAAGAGAACTGGGACAAAGATCAGTATGGCCCCGAACAACTAATGGAACTCTATAAGGGCAAGCCGTTTGAAGGCCATAAACAGAATTTCTACCGATGTCTCGCAGAGGGCGGATTGCCGGTGTCGGACGTCTATTCGCACTTGCAGACCATGAATACCTGTCACCTTGCCGCCATTGCGGCACGCCTGAATCGGTCGATCAAATGGGATCCAAAGGCGGAATGCATTGTGGGCGATGATCTGGCCGCGACCTTCTTCGCGCGAACGCCTCGGGAGGGGTTTGAGATTCCTCGAGTCTGAATTGAACGTTCGGTGGGCAATTCACAACACCTTCTGATGAGTCAGCAGCGCTGCGATGCCCATGCCGCCGCCGATGCAGAGTGCGCCGATCGCCGATCGTGATTTTCCATGCGCGATGTTCCATGCCAGATGTGTCAGCAGTCGCGCGCCGCTGGCTGCCAGCGGATGACCGATGGCGATGGCACCGCCTTCTCGATTGAATTCGATCCTGTGGCCATTAACCGTTTTGGCAAACGTCTGCTCGGCGCTCACATCCAGCGTGAGGTCTAACGCCTTCAGGCAGGCCAATGTCTGAGCGGCGAAGGCTTCGTTGATTTCCAGCGTATCGATGTTTGTCCAGTCGCGTTTTGTGCGTTGCATCAGAGTTCTGATCGCATGCACGGGTCCGAGTCCCATGCGCGCCGGGTCGCAGCCAACGACGACTCCGTCGATCCATTCCGCCAGAATCGGCCAGCCATTGGATTCTGCGAATTCCTGCTCGGCCAGTAAAAGGACAGCCGCACCGTCGTTAATGCCGGAAGCATTTCCCGCCGTCACGGTGCCGTTGCTTTCGGGTTTCTGAAACACGGGCTGCAACAGCGCCAGTTCGGCGGTTGTGACGTCGGGCCGCGGATGCTGATCCGCGGTCAGCTTTCCGGCGGCCGCCACTTCGTCAGCAAAATCACCGCGCGCCAAAGCGGCACCGAACAAATACTGGCTACGTGCAGCAAACGCATCTTGTGTTTCGCGGGAGATATGAAAATCCTTCGCTAACTCTTCCGCCTGCTCGCCCATGTGGCGATTGCTGAAACTGTCCACAAGCCCGTCGCGCTGCATGGAATCGACCGCGGTTGCCGCATCCGGCTGCTGCCCTTTTGCAGGTCGTGCCATCAGCAATGACGACTGCGACATCGATTCCGTTCCGCCGACGAGCACAGCGTTCGCCTCACCCGCCCGAATCGCACTGACGGCCATCAGCGCGGACTGCATCCCGGAACCGCACATCATGTTGACAGTCGATGCAGGTGTCTCGACCGACAGACCGAGCCTGATGGCGACCTGACGAGCGACATTCATGCCGTGACCAGCGGCCAGCACGTTTCCGAGAATCACCTGATCGATCAGCATGCAATCAATGCCGACTAGTGCGCTGTCAGGAATGCATTGATGGGTGGCCGGGGTTGGAGGGCACCAGCCCGAAACGCCGGGGCTTCCCTCGCTCCGCTCAGTCCAGCCCCGGCCACCCGATCCAGCAAGGCAGGAATGACCGAGCACTGGTTCAGAAGTCCACTGACACGTTTTTCAACGCGATTTCCTGCTTCTGGTCGTGAATCCGGGACAGTCGAAGTCATAATGAACTTTCATTCCTGCATCAACAGTACCGGGAAATTCCATGACTGATCATGCCTCTGACAAGAATCCCGCCTCCAATCCTGCGACAGATGTGACCAACGTCTATCGACCACAGGAATCGGCTGCTGATCTGGTGAGAGTTCTGGACGGATATCTTGCAGATTTGCAGGCTGGAAAAAATCCGGACAAGGCACGCTTGCTCGAAGAGCATCCCGAGCTGGCGGATGAACTCGAGCAGTGTCTGGCCGGAATTGAATTTGTACATCGCGCTGGCGGAACGGCTAAGGCAACTCCGACTCAGATCGGCGATTTTCAGATTCTTCGCGAGGTCGGTCGCGGCGGCATGGGGGTCGTTTATGAAGCCGAACAGATTTCACTGAAGCGTCGAGTCGCTCTCAAAGTTCTGAGATTCGGAATCACCGCAGATGCCGAAGTGTTGCAGCGATTTGAGCGGGAGGCCAAAACGGTCGCGCATCTGCACCATACGAACATCGTTCCGATACATGTCGTCGGTTGTGAAGAAGGCGTGCATTACTACGCCATGCAGTTTATCGAAGGGAAGAGTCTTGCCGCCGTCGCCGACGAAATGCTGCAGAGGCCCGTTTCCGGCGCAGGCCGGGAAACACTGATGAATGTGGTTGGCTGGATCCTGCAGGCCACAGAAGCTCTGGCCTACGCACATCATCGAGGCGTTGTGCATCGCGACGTGAAACCGTCGAATCTGATCCTGGATCCCGAGGGAACCGTCTGGCTGACGGACTTTGGACTGGCCAAACGCGCTGATGAAGTCACGATGACCGCAGCGGGAATTCTGATGGGGACTCCGCGGTACATGAGTCCCGAACAGGCGTCTGCGGCAAATCAGCCGATCGATCATCGGACAGACATCTACAGCCTGGGGGCCACGCTGTACGAACTGGTCACCGGCAATCCTGTGTTTGACGGAAAAACTCCACAGGGAGTCATCACACAAATTCTGAGTACCGAGCCAGTTGCGCCCCACATTCTCTGCAAATCTCTGCCGCGCGATCTGGAGACGATTATTCTCAAATGCCTTGCGAAGGCCCCTGAAAGTCGTTACCAGAGCGCTCGTGATCTGGCCGACGATCTGCGGGCATTTACAGAGCACCGCCCGATTCGTGCGCGGCGGGCTTCGATGGCCGAACGGACAAAACGCTGGATCAAAAAGCATCGGCAAAGCACGCTAGCGGCAATTGTCACGTCGATCGCTTCGGTACTGCTTGTCGCCGGACTGATCTT
>JAYTAK010000197.1:0-2006 GCA_043737515.1 Candidatus Kuenenia sp.
CTTCATCTCGCCGGACGGCATCGGAAGATTGCGAATTCGGGAACACCCGCTCTATTCGCCCGCACTGGATCTGGACCGTTTGGCCAGAGAGTTGGCAAAACTGCTTGGGTTACCCCGTGATCAATGACGTTGTTTGAGGTGCCAATGTAGGTGTCCCCTGATCATGGCAGGCATCCTTACCACGAGCGTTACAGCTTTGCTTCATTCGAGTGCGCGGAGTAGCGTTCAGGGTCGAGCGGAGTGGGCTTGTGGCGGTAGGCACCATTCGAGCCGAAGCGCAAGGCATTTGTTCAGGAAGCCTGGTGCAGTTGCAGCGATTGGCGGCGTATGGGAAATGCAATGATACCGCAAGGCGGCAGTGGGCAGTTTTCAGTCGGCAGTGGTCAGTGAATCGCAGATGGCGGCGATCGAATGAAAGAACTTGGCTCTGTTGATCGCCGGATGACGTGCAGATGTCAGAGCCTCGTGGTCGATTCCAGGTAAATTGCTCGCACTTCTCAAGGTCGGCGCGCAGCGATCCGACACAGGTCAATGTGTGTTTTGGAATTGACGGCAGGTGAAATCGTGTGGCCGACACGGAGGGCTGACGCCCAGCCGCTCGCCTGGCGTGTTTTCATGCGTATGATCTACTGTCAAATGTGGCTGGAGCTGATTGCCGGGCATCACGGTTGATGTAGCGGGGTTAGTCGTCATACTGGACGGCTGGCGGCGGATCGCGTTTGAATCTGTTGACCTCTCTACAATCACTGCTCTGAAAAAGGCTTCCCGTGGCAACTGGTCAGAAACTGTCGCATGTCGTGTTCTTCAAATTAAAGGATTCTTCGCCGGACAATGTGCAGGCCCTTGTGGATGCCTGTCATAAGTATCTGAAGAATCATGCCGGTGTGCATTTCTTTGCGGCGGGCACCCTGGCAACGGAGTACTCTCGACCGGTCAACGACCACGCTTTCGACGTCTGCCTGAATGTCGTGTTTGATTCCCGTGCTGCCCATGACGCATATCAGACAGTGGAAGACCATCTGAAGTTTATTGCCGAACATAAAGAATCGTGGGATAAGGTCCGCGTCTTTGATGCCGATGTGACATGAGTCGCATTTCCGCCCGGCAACAGGCCACTCCACCGCGTTACGTCAGTAAACTCGACTGGTTAATCGCCATCGCGATCGGCTGCGCGCTGTCGCTGGGAATCTGGCACGAACTGTTGACGGGCGGCGGAATCGTGGGCGGTGACACGTACCCGTATTTTTTTCCTCAGAAGCAGGTCATGGCGGACGGATTTTCCCACGGTGAGTTGCCGCTGTGGCACGATCGGACTGGTCTGGGCTATCCGCTTCATGCGGAAAGCCAGGCGGGAATTTTCTATCCGACGAATCAATTGCTGTATCGATTGTTCACCGTCAACACGGCTTACAACGTGAGCATCCTGCTGCACTATGTTCTGGCGTTTGTGTTCGCATGGAGATTTTGTCGCAGTCAGACGTTGAGCAATTCGTCGGCATTATTGGCTGCCATGGTGTTTGTCTACGGATGGTTTCCAGCGCGGCTGTCGCTGGAATGGAGCATCATCGGTGGTGTCTGGTTTCCGTGTTGTCTGTGGCTGACGGAGCGACTCATCAGCCGTCCCTGTCGATCCGCCGGATGTCTCCTCGCACTGGCGTTTGGAACACATTTACTGGCAGGCCATTTTGCGCTGGCGTTCATTACACAGCTCTGCTGCCTCGGCTATGCGCTGCTGACTGGTAGCCGAATTCGTGAGAATTCGGAGCGTGAAGGAACTCTCACGAGTTCCGCTACGAGGCCGCAAACTCCCGTCAGTCGCGTTCGAGCCGGCATGCTGGTGACGGGGGCAATCGTTGCCGGAGTCTGTCTTGCCGCCGTCCAGTTGATACCGACACTGGAACTGCGACAGTTGAGTCAGCGCGATGGCAGCAACGCGGCGTTTAATCCGGCGTACGGCCACATGCCTCCGGTGTATCTCAGCCAACTGGTCGCAAGTTGGTGGTACT
>JAYTAK010000198.1:0-4694 GCA_043737515.1 Candidatus Kuenenia sp.
CCTTCGCTCCGCTCAGTCCAGCCCCGGCCACCCGATCCATCAAGGCAAAAGTGAAAGAGCACTTAACGGATACCAACCATCTCCATCGACGGGCCGACTGAGCCACGTCGATACGTCGATACGTGGCTGCAGCTACTCGTTTGAGAATTCCAATCGGTCGTTGCAGAGAGCCTGAATGCTTTGGGAGGGACAACATCGGACGAATCTGACTTTGGTAGTGTTCGACCGTTTTCCACGCTACGATTTCGCATATCGCAGGTTTTGAGTTTTACTGAAAGTCCGAGTCATGTCTTCCACCCTCGCCGAAATTGTTTCCGCAGCGATTCAGCTCTCTGAAAAGGACCGTCTCACCATCGTTAGCCAGTTGCTGGAAACGATGGGTGACGAAGAGCATCTGCTTGCCATTGATGACGACGACTTCATCGCAGAAATTCAACGCCGTCGCAACGATCCCGCCAACGCCGTCCCGTGGTCACAACTTCGGGACGAGAACTGACGCCGATGGATTCTCTGCGATTTCATCGACTCGCCGCTCAGGAGTATCGGTTCGCCTTGGCCTGGTATCGCAAGCGAGATGCGGCAGTCGCGGCCTACTCGACAATGATATCGCGTACCGTTTTTCCACTCGGGATCATCGGCAGAACGTGTTCCTGATACGGGCAGATCACGTCCAGCAGGTACGGGCCTTTGTGGCTGATCATTTCCGCGAGAGCCTTTGGATATTCGGCCTTGCTGCGGACTTGTCGAGCCTTGACGCCGTAGCTTTCAGCGATGCCGACGAAGTTCGGGAACGTATCGACTGGCATTGAACCGTCGCCTTCGCCGAGTGCTTCCGGATGATCCGACGGGCCAAGGTACGTGTGGGCTCGCCGACCAGAATTAAACCGGTCTTCCCACTGCACGACCATGCCCAAATGCTGATTGTTCAGCAACAGAATTTTAACCGGAAGTTTTTCGCAGTGCAGCGTCGCCAGTTCCTGAATATTCATCTGAAACGAACCGTCGCCGTCGATATCAAACACCAGCGAATTCGGATGTGCCGACTGCACGCCCATCGCGGCGGGCAGACCGAATCCCATGGTTCCCAGACCAGAACTGCTCAACCACCGACGCGGCTTGTTGAACTTGTAAAATTGTGCCGCCCACATCTGGTGCTGGCCGACACCGACAGTCACGTAGCAATCCATTTTCTGCGTCTGTCGCCACAGTTCATCGATCGCATATTGCTGCAGAATTGCATCGCCCGCGTTTGCATAGGCCAGCGGAAATTTCTCTTTCCAGCCGTCGATCATGTGTCGCCATTCGGTCAGATCCGGAATGTCGGCGTCGTCCAGAGCCGCATTCAGAGCGATCAGCGTTTCACGCACATCGGCGTGAATCGGAATATGGGCTTCTTTGTTCTTGTTGATCTCAGATGGATCAATATCCACATGCACGATTTTGCCATGCTTCGCAAATTCGGCGAGCTTGCCGGTTACACGGTCGTCGAACCGCACGCCGAACGCCAGCAACAGGTCGGACTGATCCACAGCGTAGTTTGCATACACCGTGCCGTGCATTCCCAGCATGTGCAGTGACTGCGGATGTGTGCCCGGAAACGCTCCCAAACCCATGACCGTCATCGTCACTGGAATTCCGGTACGCAAGGCAAACTTTGTCAGTTCCTCTGCTGCTTCGCTCTGGATACATCCGCCACCGACGTACAGAACTGGTCGCCGCGAACGACGGATCGCCGCGAGCACCTGTCGAACCTGCTCAGGAGCAACCGGAGGTACTTCCGGATGATAGCCGGGAAGATTCATCGGCGGATCGAAATTCACTTCGCTCAACGGCATCGTTTCAAGCTGGACGTCTTTGGGAAAGTCGATCAGCACGGGACCGGGTCGTCCGGTTGAGGCGATGTGGAAGGACTCCTTCACGATCCGCGCGACGTCGCGGATGTTGGTGATCATGTAGTGATGTTTCGTGATCGCGCGGCAAACCTCCACCATTGGCGTTTCCTGAAACGCATCGGTGCCGATGACCGCCTGAGGAACCTGGCCGGTGATTGCGATTAACGGGATACTGTCCAGTTTGGCGTCAGCGATGCCAGTCACCAGATTGGTCGCGCCTGGCCCGCTGGTCGCCATGACCACGCCTGTCTTGCCGGTGGACCGGGCAATACCCTGAGCCGCAAAGCAGCCGCCCTGCTCGTGACGTGGCAGGATCGTACGGATGTTGTCGCGCTGCTCGCGCAGGGCCTGATGCAACGGCATGCTGCAGCCGCCCGGATAGGCATAAATCGTGTCTGTCCCCAGCCGAACGAGCATCTCGATCAGAATCTGGGCACCGTTAATTGTCTGAGTTGCTTTTTCAACGGTAGCCAACGTCGTGACTTTCTTTATCGAGTGTTCAAAACTGGATGGACAGGCATGTCCAACTCACGGAAAACGACGATGGACAAGATTGTCCATCGTACAATACAGACAGGCCGAACTGAAGATCCATCCTCGGGAATTTGACATCCTGTGACGCAATGCGGTGAAGGATTTTCCGGAACGAAAAACATGGAAATTCGTTTGTAGCCGAAGTCGTGAGACTTCGGACCAACTGAAGCCCATGGCCCCTCCGAATTCTCACGAATTCGGCTACAAGGATCCTTTACCAGGTGGTCTACGATGCCGTCAGCCACGGCAAGGCAGCCCCGGCCGGAGGAAGCCGCACGATATCGACACCGGTCACTTCCTTGTGGCCCTTGATTTGTTGAATGGATTCAGCCGACGGCTCGTTGTCCAGATTCAGGACAGCCACCGATGCGCCGCCGGGACGATCCTGTTTGCGGCCCAGTGCCATCTGGGCAATGTTGACGTTGTGTTCGCCGAAGACGGTGCCGATGAAGCCGATCAACCCCGGCACGTCTCGGTGTCGGTAAATCAGCAGCAGACCGTCAAGATAGGCTTCGAAGTGGTACTCGTTGAGTCGCACCAGACGCAGGAACTGATTCCCGAAAATCGTCCCGGACGCTTCGAACTTTCCCTGATCGGTCGTCAGAACCACCGAAACCATGGATGAGAAGTTCTCACAGTCACCACTCGCCGATTCAACAATATGAATCCCGCGAGCCTGAGCGACCGATGTGGCATTGATGATGTTAACGCTTTCGTCCAGCGCCGCTTCCAGCAGTCCGGCCGTCATCGCGTTGGTCAACAGACGCGTTTTCTTGCTGGCCGCTTCACCACGATAAATAATCTCGGCACTCTTCAGACTCTGGCCCTTGATCATTTGTGCAGACAGCAGGCCCAGGCGATAAGACAGATTGAGATAATTCTTGAGTTCACCCATTTCCGATGCAGAAACCGGTGCCATGTTGACCGCGCATCGAATCTCGCTCCGCTTCAGATAGGCGACGACGAGTTCAGCGGCTTCAATCGCAACCATTTCCTGTGCTTCTTCGGTGGATGCTCCCAAGTGCGGCGTTGCCAGCACCTGAGGCAGTTCGATCAGCCGACGATCCTTAGGCGGTTCATCGACAAACACGTCCAGAGCTGCACCGGCAACATGACCTGATTCAATCGCATCCGCCAGGTCTTTCTCATCAACAATCCCGCCGCGGGCACAGTTGATGATGCGAACACCCTTTTTCATCTTTGCCAATCGAGCCGCATTGATGATGCTGCGAGTTTCCTCCGTCAGTGGAGTGTGGACGGTGAGATAGTCGCACTTGCCGACGATGTCATCGACGTCACGATAGAGTTCAATGCCGTATTCCTTGGCTTTCTCTTCCGAGAAGAACGGGTCATAGCCGACGACGGTCATTTCGAATGCCACAGCACGCCTTGCCACGCTGAGACCGATTCGTCCGAGGCCGACGACGGCCAGGGTTTTGCCAGCCAGTTGAGTCCCCTGAAACGATTTGCGGTCCCACTTGCCCGACTTCATGCTGGCATGAGCAGGGCCGATATTGCGGGACAATGCGAGCATCATGGCGAACGTATGTTCCGCCGTGCTGATCGTGTTGCCGGTTGGCGTGTTCATCACCAGAACACCAGCGCGCGTCGCTGCCTCCAGATTGATGTTGTCCACACCGACCCCGGCGCGGGCGATGCATTTCAGCCGTTCCTGGCCGTCGAGAATCTCGGCGGTCAACGTCGTTCCGCTGCGGATGATAATCCCATCCGCTGTCTTCAGCTCTTCGCGCACCTGAGCAGGCGTAAGACCGCTTTTGACGACGACTTCGATACCTTCGGTTTGTTCCAGAATCTTCAGGCCAGCCTTGGAAAGACTGTCGGTGATCAGTACTCGATACACTTTGGGGGCACTTTGCAGTTTGAACCAGGATCAGAATCGATAAATCGACGGTTGAGGGCAGAGCCACTTTCCGCGATTGGTCGCGGTTTTTAATCGGAAACGAGTCTAATCACAAGACGCGGAGTTTGTTGGTTCAGTTCACGTGGTGTTTTCGGCGGTCTCATTTTCGGGGAGCGAGAAACGGGCAGAATCGGCAAACATGCCGCGTGACCCCAATATTTCGCTAAGTTTGCCCGGCATGTTCGGATTGGGCGAAGGGCGGAGGTCTCTCGCGGGCCACCGAACGCAGCTATGCTCGGCGGGGCCAGGACTCGGCAGCAGCAAACCTGGGGTTGCGTAGGGAAATTGATCAGGTGAGATTTGTTTACGGTATAGGAGGGGAAAAGGCGAGTCTTCGTTGAGCCTGT
>JAYTAK010000199.1:0-4689 GCA_043737515.1 Candidatus Kuenenia sp.
ATCGCAGGATGAAAACATTCTTTGCTCCATTTTTCTGTCACCAATTTTTCTGTCTTCTGTGTTTCGGAGTCTCGGGTTTAATCAATGGGTTGCTGGCAAGGCCCGCGCTGGGATTTTAGTTGCCAAACCTTGGTCCACTGGCACGAGGCCAGTGGGGCCAATAAAACGGTGGTTCTTCCCTCTTGAGAATAGGCTTTCAAGATCTGCCTTCAGGCCCAACGGGCTGCTCCTATGTCAGCCTGGGGCAACGCCCCAGGTTTCGTTCAAAAAATGTTCGCAGAGCCCCAACGGGGCGATCCTAACCTGAAATTCGTATTAGTGCCGCCCCTTTGGGGCTCAAAACCTCCCTTGTGTTTCCTTCCTGGGGCGATGCCCCAGGCTGACATAGCGCCGGCCTGTTGGGCCTGAATGCACCTGGTAGACTCGCTTCTCTTGATTGCACATCGAATCCGATAGAGTCATGAAAATCGCAAAATCGAATCGATTCCCCGTCCAGTCATTGTGCTATGGCGTTTTCCAGTTCAGTCACATCGACCCGGAACTACCTGAAAATCAGGGGATTGACATCCCCCGCTCGCCGAGTCCAGGCGAGCGGGGCACGTCAGTGCCCTGATTGCGTTTGCGTCGTGCGGGATGGAAACGCGAGTCGTAGTGGAAAACAGAGTCGTAATCAGGGGATTGACATCCCCCGCTCGCCGAGTCCAGGCGAGCGGGGTACGTCAGTGCCCTGATTGCGTTTGCGTCGTGCGGGACGGAGACGCGAATCGTAGCGGAAAACAGAATCGCAATCAGGGGATTGACATCCCCCGCTCGCCAGCTTGCAGTAAAGCAGTAAGGGGGATAAGTAAATACGAGTCCTCAGGCAGGCGAAATTAGCGAACCACCCGGAAGCCGCTGACGACGTGGCGGTCGATGGGTAGATTCCAGTCGCGAGAGGCCGAGCGTGCGCCCCTGGAATAGTGGCCCCACGAACCGCCACGCAACACACGATACTCTGAGCCACTCTTGGACAACGGATCGGGCGTCGTTCCACTCCGCGAACCATACGCCGATTCGTCGTACACGTCAAAGCACCACTCCCGAACGTTGCCGTGAACATCGTGCAGTCCGAATCGATTCACCGAGTAGCTGCCGACGTCTGTCGGACGTTCAAGATCCAAACCCTTCGTTGTCGTGCCGAACGGATAGTTGCCGTCCACGTGCGCCTTGTCACCGTTCAGGACACTGCCGAAGTTGTAGGCCGATGTCGTGCCCGCTCGGCACATGTATTCCCATTCGGCTTCGGTCGGAAGGCGGTAGCCGGAAACATCAGGGGACTGACGTCCCCCGCTCGCGGAAGTCACACTTGCCGATTTGATGTGGCCGTCTTCCTGTTCGACAGAAGTCCGAGTGTAATAGGGAGTCAGGTTTTCCCGCTGGCTCAGCTTGTTACAGAATTCGATCACGTCGAACCATGAAACGTTCTCCACAGGGAATCGCTGTGTGTTCATCCCGCCCACCTTGTCGCTGCCACTACCGGATGACGAAAAGCAACTGGGGTTCACGCCCATCACCGCTTCATATTCACCCTGCGTCACTTCGTAAACACCCGCGTAAAACGGACGGCTGATTTTCACGCGATGCTGCGGACGCTCGCGTTTCAGATACTCTTCCGTCAGCTCAGAATCCGCCTTCAACGCTGCCGCCACGTCTGCGTCACTGCTGCCCATCAGAAACTCACCCGCCGGGATCAGCTTCAGCTTCATCCCGATGCTGTTCGTGATGTCGGCGGGGGTTGAGGGTTGTGGCGGTGTCAATCCAGGCAGGAACGTGCCGACTTTGAGTTCAGCCACCAGGGCTCCGAATTGCAGCACAAACGTGTCTCGAGGAACGGGTTGGCCCTGAGGCAGGCTGCCGAGTTCTCGACCGAGTGCGGCGTTGGTCTGCAATGCAGTGACGAATCTTTCCGGCGTCACACCGGCTTCGGCGGCGGCAAGATCGAGGTCGAGTGGTTCGTCGAACTGAAACGCCAGCGTGGCCACGGGTTCGCTCTTGGCCAGTCCCGACAGCCCGCAACGCTTGACGGCGGCTTCAAAGCGTTCTCGATCTTCGAGCAACTTCGCATTCATTTCAGCCTTCGGAACATACACGGCGTTGACGAATTCCACGACCGTGGCTTCATACGATTTTGGCTGCGACAGCACATGGTCGCGGATCTGATCAGTCTTGTTGAGCGTACCACTCCAGTGACAGTTCATGCAGGAGACACCGTTGACGACTTCCGGATCACGACCGCGTTTGACGGCTTCCTTGTCAACGACGACGTCCGTCGGGCCTTTGGGAATTTGCTTGCCTGCGGCATCGGTCAGCATATAGGCCTGCAACCCGTTGGGCAGACTGAAGATCATTTCTCCACCGTCGTGTTCAAAACCATTCGGTCCACCCGGTCCGGTGGGATGAGCTTTTAAGTTGCGTCGCCGGGCCGGTCGCTCTTTTGGATCGACAGGTTTGAAGTCGTAGCTTTTCCAATAGGCTCCGTAGGAGGAAATATGTCGTTCGATCAGTCGCACGCTTTTAGAAACTCCCGAGGGATAGAACCCGGCCCGCATGACGTCGCTGTAATCCTGCAGGTTCAGAGCGACGTTGACGCCAAGCTGACGCTTTTCGAAGTCCAGCATCTGCTCAGGCGTTTCCGGCAGTCCAAGAATCAGGTTGTAGAGCGGCGGTCGCGATGCCGCGAACACGAACCAGTCGGCTCGGACATGCGGCAGTTCGCACCTGGTCATCGTGTAGCAGGATTTGGCCGCTGCATCCGAATACGTGACGTGGTACGGATCCGCCGCGATCACGCGGGACCAGGCATCGTTCTCGTTCCATTTGTAGTGCCGCAGGTCGATGCGAAGGACTGTCTTTGCAGCATCTACCGGCACCGGCACCCGGACTTCACGTCCCCACGACAGACTGTTGATCAGTTTGGAAAGTCCTTGCCGGTACGATTCCAGTTCGTTGTCTTCAAATCCGGCGTTGTATAAATGCGTGAGTGTGAAGTAACGATAAAACGGTCGATCGCGGTCGTTGGCTTTTTCCAAATCCTTGAGCATCACGCTGAGCATCTCAACGGGCGTGACGAATTCTCGCTGAGTTCCCGTCGAGAACGCTGGTGCGTCGGCTTCAATCCACTTTTTCAGCGTTTCGATTTCGTCGGCAGGCAGCTTATCACCGTCGGGAGGCATTTCGCCTTTCGCAACTCGCTGAAACAGCTTTGATTCTTCAGTGCTGCCCGGAACAATCAATTCTCGCACCAGCCGCTTGCGATTGAGTGCATAGTTGAACCCGCCTTCGTTGGCACCGCTTTCGCCGTGACACGCATAACAACGGTCCTTCAGTACCGCCTGAGCCTGCTTCGCAAGCTGCAGTCCGCTCTGAGCAACCGCCATTCCCTGGATCATCATCCAACAGCAAAATGCAGCAACGGATACTCGCATAGGGAACCCCAGATTCATTACTTTTCGCCGGATCGACTCAAACGAGAAAAAACGCATCGTCAAAAGTGTAAACGGAACGGTGCAGAACTTCTTCCCGGGAATTCTGAGAATCCTTTTGTTGGCGAGCGGGGGATGTGAATCCCCTGATTGAATTCGTGGAAACCGGAGAAATCAGGGGACTCACGTCCCCCGCTCGCCGAAACAAGCGTCAGTTCTGGCCGTTTGCGGTATAGAATGCCTGGATGACAACACAAAATCCGTCGTTCCAGCCTCTTCCGCAACAGCGTAAGACCCTGATTATTGCCGTATTCGCGCTGATCTGCATCGCCATGCACCTGGCCCTGCGGTGGACGGTCACGTCGCCGAAACTGGCGGGACATCCACCGGCCGACTGGCCGCTCGTGCTGGGTTTGATCGCGGGAGGTCTGCCGCTCGTCTGGGATCTGCTGAAGCAGGCGTTTGCCGGAGAGTTCGGCTCCGATCTGCTGGCCGGACTGGCGATGATCACCGCGCTGCTGCAGGGCGAGTATCTGGCTGGCGTGTTTGTCGTGCTGATGTTGTCCGGCGGCCAGGCGCTGGAAGCCTACGCGGTTCGCAGCGCATCATCCGTGCTGGATGCGCTGGCGAAACGTCTGCCTCAGACGGCTCATCGCAGACTGGCTGACGAAAAGATTGCCGACATCTCGCTCGTCGATGTTGCCGTTGGCGACACACTTGTCGTTTTTCCACATGAGATTTGTCCTGTGGACGGCACCGTGATCGAAGGTCATGGCTCGATGGATGAATCCTACCTGACTGGCGAACCGTATCTGATGCTGAAAGCTCCCGGTGCGACCGTCTTTTCCGGGGCGATTAACGGAAACGCCGTGCTGGTGATTCGCGCTGATCGGCTGGCGGTGGATTCTCGTTACGCGAAGATCATGGATGTCATGCTCGCGGCAGAACAGCGGAAGCCCCGCATGCGACGACTGGCGGATCGACTGGGTGCGTTCTACACGCCACTGGCCGTGGCGATCGCCGTGCTGGCGTGGATGTTGAGCGGCGAGTCGCAGCGATTCCTGGCAGTCCTCGTGGTGGCGACTCCGTGTCCGTTGCTGATTGGCATTCCGGTGGCGATTCTCGGCGGCATTTCGCTCAGCGCACGGCGCGGGATTATTATTCGTGACCCCGGCGTGCTGGAACGAATCGATCAGTGCCGAGTTGCCATCTTTGACAAGACCGGCAC
>JAYTAK010000200.1:0-4689 GCA_043737515.1 Candidatus Kuenenia sp.
GCGTGCCGCTGCGTTGAGCCTGGAACTCGCCACCCCGATCACCCCGGGCTTCGAGGCCTTGGTTTTCAAGGCCGCGCGCGGGATCGAGGACATCTACGAATTGACCTACATCCGCAAAGATGGCAGCCGCTTTCCGGCGGTTGTCTCGGTCACGGCGCTGCGTGACGATCAAAACGCCATCATCGGCTATCTTTTGATCGGCACCGACAACACTGCACGCAAGCAGGCAGAAGATGCGTTACTCAAGGCCGGTGCCTTGCAGATCGCCATTTTCAACAGCGCCAACTTCTCCAGCATCGCCACGGACGCGAAGGGTGTCATCCAGATCTTCAACGTTGGCGCTGAGCGCATGCTGGGCTACACGGCCGCCGACGTGATGAACAAGATCACCCCGGCGGACATTTCTGATCCGCAGGAAGTGATCGCACGCGCCAAAACCCTGAGCGTCGAACTCAGCACGCCGATTACACCGGGCTTTGAAGCCCTGGTGTTCAAGGCCTCGCGCGGGATCGAGGACATCTACGAATTGACCTACATCCGCAAAGATGGCAGTCGCTTTCCGGCGGTCGTCTCGGTCACGGCGCTGCGCGACGATCAAAACTCGATTATCGGCTATCTGTTGATCGGCACCGATAACACCGCACGTAAGCAGGTCGAAGCCGAACGCATGCTGCTCGACCAGCGCGTGCGCGATCAACAGTTCTACACCCGGTCGCTGATTGAATCGAACATCGATGCGCTGATTACGACCGATCCGCGCGGCATCATTACCGACGTGAACAAGCAGATGGAGGCTCTCACCGGATGCACGCGCGACGAGCTGATCGGCGCGCCTTTCAAGGACTACTTTACCGACCCGGAGCGAGCGGAGGCCGGCATCAAGCTGGTGCTGGGCGAAAGCAAACTCACCGACTACGAGCTGACCGCTCGCGCGCGGGACGGCAAGGAAACCGTGGTGTCCTACAACGCGAGTACCTTCCATGACCGCGACCGAAAGTTGCAGGGAGTCTTCGCCGCCGCCCGCGACGTCACCGAACGCAAACGCTACGAGGAATCATTGCAGCAGGCCAACCGCGCCAAGAGCGTCTTCCTGGCCAACATGTCGCACGAAATTCGCACGCCGATGAATGCCATTCTCGGCTTCTCCCAACTGATGCTTCGCGACCGGGATCTCACCCCCCAGCAATGCCAGTACCTGGGGACCATCAACCGCAGCGGCGAGCATCTGCTGGCGCTGATCAACGACATCCTGGAAATGTCCAAGATCGAAGCGGGACGCACGACTCTAAACCCCTCCACGTTCGATTTGCCCGTGCTGCTCAAAGACCTGGAGATGATGTTTCGCGTCCGCACGGATGAAAAGAAACTATCGTTCTCGGTGGAGATGATCGGCGACGTTCCGCAATACATCGTGACCGACATCAACAAGCTGCGTCAGGTCTTCATCAACGTGCTGGGCAACGCCGTCAAGTTCACCGAGCAAGGTGGCATCGGTGTGCGTGTGCGTGTGGATCGCGAGGGCGCGACGGAATTCCTGCTGCGGGTCGAAATCGAGGACACAGGGCCGGGAATTTCTCCCGACGAACAAGACAAGCTGTTCCGGCATTTCGAACAGACCAAGACCGGACAACAGACGGGGACCGGCACTGGGCTGGGCTTGGCCATCAGCCGGGAGTTTGTGCGTCTGATGGGCGGAGACATCACGTTGAGCAGCCAGGTTGGCAAAGGGAGCGTGTTCGTCATTCGCCTCCCATTGAAAGTGGGGGAGGCCGAGTCCGTGCTGGCGAAAGACAAGCCTCGGCATGTCCTGAGTCTCCAGCCGGGACAGGCCACGTGCCGGGTGTTGATTGCCGACGACATTGAGGATAACCGCCAACTCCTGGCGCAGCTTCTGGGTCCTGTTGGTTTCGAGATCCGACTGGCGAATAACGGTGCCGAGGCCGTCCACGAGTTTGAGGAATGGCGACCGCATTTGATCCTGATGGATTTCCGCATGCCCGTGATGGACGGCCATGAGGCGATCCGTCTCATTCGGGCGATGGCTGGCGGCAAGGACGCGAAAATCATCGCGGTGACGGCCAGTGCCATGGACGAAAACCGTCAGGATTTGATGAAGATCGGGGCCGACGATTTCATCAGCAAGCCGTTCCGGGAACTCGAGCTGTTCCAGAAGATTCACACGCACTTGCGGGTGGAATATGTTTACGCCGAGGAGCCTGCCGATGCGGGCCAGGAGGAAACGACTGCGCTAACACCCGAGTCTCTGGCAGGTTGGCCGCAAGACCTCATCGACCCGATGCGAGAAGCGGTCATCACAGCGGACCTGGATCAGTTGCTGACCAAGATCGAAGATGTTGCAGCACGTGATCCCCGCATTGCTCAGGCACTGCGCCGTCTGGCCGAAGGGTTTCAATACGAGAAACTTTTGGATTTATTCAGCACGGGGGTCTCTCATGAATCCTGAGATGTTTTGTTGTCAAGAGCAGCGTCTGGCTGCCACATAGCAATGATGTAAGCACTGGTGCAGAAGTTTTTTCGTTTAACGGCGAGCCGCAGGCGTACGCAAAACGATGACAACGAGTACGCCTGCGGCTGACTGTTAAACGCGGTTAAACACTGCGAAACGAAATAACTTCTGCATCACTGCTTACCTGAGAAACCCTGCCCCCCAATCACATTCGAAGTGAGATAAACATGAACGATCTCAACAAACTGGCAGACCTCATCAAGCGTGATCGTGAAGCAGTGCTCTCGCAATGGAGGGAGCAAGTGCGGCGCCTTCCCTCAGCGCTGCACCTCGATACGCCAACGCTCAACGACCACATTCCTTCTCTCCTGGACGAGTTGGTCACGGCTCTTTACACGCGCGCCGAGCAGACGATCCCGGATGCGCTTCTCGAAGGCAGTTCACCGAATCATGGCTTGCAGCGTGTTCAGGATGGATTTGACATTGAAGAAGTTGTGGCGGAGTACAACATCCTGCGTGGCTGTCTCCATGATCTTGCCGACCGCCACGAGTTGCGTCTGCAGGGGAAGCCTTTTCACATTCTCAACCGCGTTTTCGACGGGGCGATCGGATTGGCCGTGCAGTCCTATGCAAATCAAAAAGCGCGGGAAGCGCATTCGCGCCGCGAAGAGCATCTCGCCTTTGTGGTTCATGATCTTCGTACGCCTCTGAATGCGATTTCCCTGGCAGCCAAAGTTCTGGAGATGCAATTGCCTCGAGGAAACTCCGGCCCGGAAATGATCCAGATCTGGAAAGCCTTGAGCCGCAACGTACAGCATCTCGAGGAGCTTATTAGCAAGGTGCTTGAGGCTAACGTCGATCTCGAAACAGAACTCGGCATGCAATTGCAGCGTCGTGCTTTTGATTTATGGCCGTTCGTGGAATCGCTCATTCACGAGCTGCATCCCGTGGCCAGGACTGAAAGCATTAAGCTCCTCAACGAAGTGCCGGACGACCTGGTCGTCTACGCAGACGCTGGCTTATTGCGACGGGTTTTTCAGAACTTGATTGCGAATGCGATTAAATACACGCCATTCGGAGTGATTCGCATTGGCGCCCAGGAATTGGACACCGAAGCTGCCGTTGAATGCTGGGTCTGTGACAATGGTTCGGGAATCCGTCAGGAGCTTCTCGAAAAAGTCTTCGACAAGGGAGAAACTGATCCGGAAAAAGCGGGCGGAATGGGCCTGGGTCTCGCAATCGTGAAGACGTTCACTGAGGCTCACGGCGGTCAGGTGAGCGTCGAAAGTAAAGAAGGGGGCGGCTCGACATTCCGGTTTTCACTGCCCGCCAGGACGAATTCGGAGCGTAATGCCTCAGGCGGTTGAGGATGGCACAATCGTTTAACCGCGTGGGCAACGCCCCGCGCTGTGTATTTCAAATCTCAAATCTCAAATACGAAATTTCAAATAGAACAATCGCGGCCCGTTGGGCACGCGGTTAAACGAGTCAATGCCAACCGCGTGAGGTATAAATCAGATGGACGTCGCTGATGAAACCAGATAAACTCAAAAGTATTGCCGAACAATCCGCCAACATCCTGATCGTGGACGACACGCCCGCCAATCTGCAGGTACTGGCCGGGATGCTGAAAGATCGCGGCTATAAAGTCCGCCCCGTTCCCAGCGGCAAGCTGGCGCTGCTGGCGGCGCGTCGCGATCCTCCGGACTTGATCCTGCTGGACATCAATATGCCGGAGATGAACGGCTACGAGGTGTGCGAACAGCTCAAAGCCGACGACACGCTCAAAGGGATTCCCGTCATCTTCATCAGCGCCCTGACGGAGCAACTCGACAAGGTGAAGGCGTTTGCCATCGGCGGCGTGGATTACATCACCAAGCCATTTCAGATGGAAGAATTGCACGCGCGGGTCGAAACGCACCTGAAGCTCCGCCGCCTGCAAATCGAGCTGGAGCAAACCAATGCACGACTGGCGAACGCCAACGACCGGATGTCTCGCGACCTCAAGGCTGCGGCAAGGATTCAGGAGACATTCCTGCCCCGCGAAGTGCCCCGAGTTCCGCGCACAGAATTCGCCTGGATCTATCGGCCCTGCGACGAACTGGCTGGCGATGGCCTGAACATTATCCCACTTTGCGATGGCCATGTCGGGCTCTACGTCCTGGACGTCAGCGGCCATGGAGTTGCCGCGGCTCTGCTGTCGGTGACGATGAGCCGACTGC
>JAYTAK010000201.1:0-4688 GCA_043737515.1 Candidatus Kuenenia sp.
AAATAGAGCGAAATGGTGATTCCGTAAAACATCGAGATCACGGGCATTCGAATCACCCTCCTCGCCGAACGACCAGAATCAGCCGGTTTGCGCGGATGACATGTTTAGTGAGCCAGCAGGCCACGCAAACTCGGCTGGATTTTTATGTCAGCATTTTAACTGCGATTCATTGCAAACTGTGATTCTGCGGTTTTCCACTTGGCGATTTTTCCGCTCGATCACTGCCGGATGAAACGCAGTTGAGGTGTCAAGTTACGACAGTGCGTCCGACTTGGCAAGTGCATCGTACTGGGGCGGTACAATTTCTGTGGGGAATCATCGCCCGACGCCTTGTCACGTTCGATGCCGAGTTGACGTGCCAGTTCATTCTGGGTTCAGGTCCAATGCACGGGCCCGCAGCGCCGTGAAGGATTTTGATCAGGTAAAACGCGGCGAACGTTGATCTCTGGACGAGTACACGGCGCGAGTGTTTCGGCCGCGAAGCGGCGACAGCATGTAGTCACGGGCGTCAGCCCGTGGATGCGGAATCATAAGGGATTGTGAGTCCCGAAGGGACGACAGCGCCGCTCGAACCCACGCTTGCTGTCGCTTATCGACCAATTCCTGGGGCGTTGCCCCAGGCTTTCACCTTTCGCCCCTTTGGGGCAAAAACACTGAGCAGTCGATCACGCGACGGATCGTTGGCGGGAGAAGCCTCGGCCGACCATCCAAATTCCAGGGACTCTGTGCAGACTCGCACGTACCAAACTACTTCACCGCCAGCAGCTCAACGACGAAATGCAGCGTCGCGTTCGGGGGCACCGACGGCGGTGAACCTTTTGCGCCGTAGCCGAGGTCTGACGGAATCCAAAGTTCAATCATGCCGCCGTTGCCGACCAGTTGCATGCCTTCGGTCCAGCCGGCAATTACGCCGCCCAGAGGAAAAAAAATTGGTTCGCCGCTCTTGTAAGAGCTGTCAAATTCACGTCCGTTGTCGAGCCAGCCTCGGTAGTTGACCGTGACTGTGTTGTGAGCCAATGGCTTCTTGTCGTCTGAACGCCGCAGTATCCGATACTTCAAGCCGGATCGCGTAGTTGTGAATTCCAGCGGTGCGTCATCATCCATGATTCCGGTGCCGCTTTGGAGCGAATCTCGGTCCGTATAAAGCACAGGACCGGTTGACGCTGAAGTTTCCGTCGATAGGGTTTCCGCCTTGGCGCGGGACTTGATGGGTGTTGAACACCCGGCAATCGAAGTCAGCAATCCGAGTACCGTACCGGCCAGAATGACTCGTTTGAAATTCATGTCTCAGTCCATTGATACGCATCGAAAGTCGCACGATCACCGCAGATTCCGCAGCAATCCTCCGCTGCGGCTACAGAAAATGTAGCGTTTCCTCGATTTTCCCGTAAGCACAGTTTCTCACACCTGACAGGTTGTGGACGCTTGTCTGCGGCTCAGAGATTAGTCCGACAAAGCCTGCCTTTCAGTGGGAAAACAGCCCTTCCAGCGGATTCACATCGCGCGTCGTCCCGATACAATTCGCGGTTCGGCGTTCGCCGCAGACCAGCCAAAATTGCCTCGGAATCCTTCGCACATGGAAATTCAGCTCAACGGTGAACCTCGCACGATCGAAGCGACGTGGACGATTGCCGATCTGCTCAATGAACTTAAGATCGAAAATCGTTATTGTGCAGTGGAGCGCAACAGCCATGTCGTGCCGCGCGAAACGCATTCAGAATGCCGATTGCAGCCCGGTGATACGATCGAAGTCGTCACGCTTGTGGGCGGAGGCTGAAAGTGAGCTCTGCTCTCTGGAGTGCGATGACTCGTCATCGCTTTCTTTTTTCTACAAACCCAATCGGGATTCCCTTCGCCATGACCGTTCTGCCTCCCGACAAACCACTTGTCCTGGGAACTCATACTCTCAATTCCCGGCTGATCGTCGGCACGGGAAAATATACCACGTTTGAACTCATGCAGGAATGCCTGGAAGCCAGCGGCTCGGACGTGATCACGGTCGCCGTACGCCGGGAACGACTGATCGATTCCTCCGGTCGCAACATCCTTGAGTTCATTGATCTCAAGCGCTACACGATCCTGCCGAACACTGCCGGTTGCTTCAATACGGAAGACGCGATCCGCGTCGCACGCCTCGGTCGCGAGATTCTGCGGGGACTCGAAAACCCCGGCTCGGACTGGGTGAAACTGGAGGTGCTCGCTGATACGCGGACTTTGCTGCCGGATCCGGTTGCCACCGTGGAAGCCTGCAAGCAACTGGTTGACGATGGATTTCAGGTTCTCTGTTACACGTCCGACGATCCCATCACGGCGCGACGCTTGAAATCCGCCGGAGCCACATCCGTAATGCCGGCGGGAAGTCCGATTGGCAGTGGTCAGGGAGTTCTGAATCCCAACAACATCCGCATCTGTCTTGAGTATCTGAAGGAGAATGATCCGGACTATCCGGTGATCATTGATGCCGGCGTCGGGACTGCCAGCGACGTGGCGTTCGCGATGGAACTGGGCTGCGACGGAGTCCTGCTGAATACCGCCATCGCCAGTGCCCGAGATCCGTTACGAATGGCCGTGGCAATGAAACAAGCCTGTGAAGCCGGTCGCCATGCGGTCTTGTCCGGTCGGATTCCGAAGAAACTCTACGCCACTGCTTCAAGCCCGACGGAAGGTGTGATCAGCCGACCGCTGGGGTGAAGGACAAGGCGTCGAGACGTTGTTTTTGGTCCGTGCGTGGACAGGAATGCAAGTCGCGGAGCGACGTTGCCTACGTAGCACAGTCGCTCCGCGACTGTGATTCATTGTGGTAACTGCGGCGGCTCCGGACTGGGTCCGTAGTTGGCATCGCACCGCCAGTTGCCATTCATCGTTGTTCGCGTGAAGCCAACGGCCAGCCTACGCCGCTGCTCGACGACGGCCGAATTTGGATCGAATATCCAGCACGGCATCAATCACGTCGGCGACGTCCTGATGCGACATGGACGGCGACAGCGGCAGACTCAGCATCTGCTGAAACGCCGCGTGAGCAACCGGGAAATCGTCCGGCGCGTAGTTGTATTTGTTTCTGTAGAACGAATGCATGTGGATCGGAATAAAGTGGACTGACGTGCCGATGTTGCGGGCCGTCATTTCCTGAATGAACTGATCGCGACCAATCGTGAGTTCAGATGATCGCAGCCGCAGCACGTACAGGTGCCATGCGTTTGTCACATGCTCGCGCGTGGTCGGCGTCAGGAATGCTCCGCTCGGACCGAAGGCTGTGTTGTACGTTTCAACAATCTCACGACGACGCTCCTGCATGCGATCGAAGCGTTTCAACTGCTGCAGACCGAGCGCGGCCTGGATGTCAGTCATGTTGTACTTGAACCCGGGTTCGACGATGTCGTAGGCCCACTTGCCGCCAGCCGAATAGCGACTCCATGCTTCTCGATTCATCCCGTGCAGACTCACGACACGCGCGTGGTCCAGGAGATCGGCAGCACCTGTCAGCATTCCGCCTTCGCCAGTGGTCAGGTTTTTGGTCGCGTAAAAGCTGAAGGCCGTCAGGTTGGATCCCGAACCAATGGGCTGGCCGTCAAAACTGGCTCCGACGGCATGCGCTGCGTCTTCAATCAGATGCAGATGGTATTCTTCGGCGATGGCGCGCAGCGCGGCGAGTTCCACAGGATGGCCAGCATAGTGGACGGCAATAATCGCCCTGGTGTTCGGCGTGATGGCGCGTTCGACGGCATCCGGCTGGATGTTGAGCGTGTCCGGTTCGACATCCACAAGTACCGGAGTCGCGCCGACATGTTCGATGACATTGACGGAGGCAGCAAACGTCATCGGTGTCGTGATGACTTCGTCGCCGGGGCCGATGTTGAGCACTTTCAAGGCGACATGCAGTCCGGCGGTACAGGAATTCAGCGCCAGCGCTGCGGGGGCATGCACGGCAGTGCGAAAATCCTGCTCAAACTGTTTCGTCCGAGGCCCGGATGTCAGCCAGCCAGACTTCAGAGCCTCGACGACTTCGTCGATCTCTTCCTGGCCAATGAGGGGGAGTGAAAATGACAGAAATGTGTTGCGCACAGGTGACCTCCATGTCATCGCGCCGGAAATGCTCGGAAATTGAAGCTGCTATCTAGCGGTTTTCCGCAAACGCTGCCAGAGGAATGCGAAATTCCTGCCGCGGGCTTTGCCTGCCACCCTCGCAACGCAACATTTTGGGAAAGCGTGAGAAACTGAATTTTACGTGCGCCGGGCTTCCAGCCTGGCATCGATTGCAGAAAACGCCTGGTGTTTCGTAGAGCAGTGACAAGCTGGAAGCTTATCCCACTTTGAATCAACAGACCGCTAGCGTTTTACCGATTTTCACAATACCTCAAATCTGACCGCGCGGAGTAAAGCGGGCTGCTCGCCGGTGACGGTGTTCACGCCGCTGGCTAGATGATGGTGACGTTCAAGGCGACTGACAAACCCAAATGAGTGATCAGGTCATCCGCAGATGCCATCAAATTCTTCGGCGATGGCGAGGTCGAAATCACCAAAGGTGGCAACCTGAAACTCGGTCGCATCACCCTGCAACGCAAAGGCGGCGACAACGGCCGCGACACGGCAAACATGCTGCAGTTCAAAATCAATCCCGTGCAGTTGTTTGAGTGGAAATAGCGAGGCGGAAGGTGCCCTAAAGATGGCGCTCGCCGCAAAGAGTTGCG
>JAYTAK010000202.1:0-4687 GCA_043737515.1 Candidatus Kuenenia sp.
GCATTTGACAGACTGTTGGTGATCGCAGGATTGGTTAGCGAATGCAGTTCCGGCGTTTATCGCGTTTGTTTGGTCCGGCCTACGTTGTCGGTGAATAATTCGGGTTAAACGATGGTGAATCAATATAGCATCTAACAGCATTACTTTGGCACGTTTCCATCCAGTTGACGAATCTGTGATTCCACATCACCGAAGCGCGTCGGCCATGCTGTGCGTTTCAGTGTCTGCAAGGACTGCCTGGCTTCGGTGAATTGCTTCTCGTGAATCTGGGCTTCGGCGAGTTTCAACAGTCCGGTTGGTTCCAGCCTGCGATAACGCGCGACCTGTTCCCAGTGCGGAATCGCTTCGACCCAGCGGTTCTGAGTCTGCCGCAATTCAGCCATCGCGGTGTGCGATTCGGCTTCGTTCGGGGATGATTCGATGATCGATGTCGCAGCGCGTTCGGCTTCCGCCGGGTTGTCTGCCATGCGTGCGGCGAGCTGCTGATAAAGCGTCAGATCGTGCGGCTGCAGATCGATGAGTCTGAGAAGTTGCGCACTCGCGGCGGCTTTGTCTTCAATGGCGTCGTAGCACGCAATCAGAGCCTGATGAGTTTCCTTGTCGTTGGGCTGCAGTTCCAGAGCGAGATTGAACTGAGTGATCGCTTTGCGGTGTTCATTGCGACTCTGATACGTTTGACCGATCGCCTTGCGGAGGATCGGATTGTCCTGCCCGGACTGAGCGGCTTCGGCATCCAGTTGAGTCACAAATGCGTCCAGATCTTTCGATGCATTCACTGCACTTTGAAGCGAGTTCATTGCGTATTGCCGGTATTCGTGCCGGACGTCCCAGCATACAATCGAAGACATGGCCGCGGTGACGGCCGCCTTCGTATTTCCCAGGGCCGATTCCGCACTGGCGAGATTCTGGTAGTACTGGGACAGCGTGTTGTCGTTCAAACCGCTGCCAGGGTTGGACCGTTGATGCAGCGCGATGGCTTCGGTGAAGTACTGTTGAGCCAGCGCCCAGTCGTTCACGCCGATGAAACCCGAGGCAAACATCGCTACGTTGCCTTCCGTCCAGCGCCCGCCTTCATGGAAGTGGGCAATGGTCTGCGTGATTAACGTCTGCAACTGCTCAAGTCGTTCGGTGTGAAACAAGGCCGACATCAGGTCGATGCGGTACTGCATCGAATCGGGATGGTGCTTCACGAGCGGCTCCAAAAGCGGAATCATCTCGGCAAAGCGATTTGCTTCACGCAGCCATGTGACCAGTGTGTACTGCTCGGATTCGTTCAGGAATCCGTTGCTGTGCGCGATGTGCAGAATCTCAATCGCACGCGGTGTCAGGGAAAGGCCATTGCGAAGATACCAAGCGACTGTCATCGCGCGACGGCCGGAGGAACGGCGTTCGTTGAGGACACGTTCAGCCGTAGCGGCAAACACAGCCGCCTTTTCTGTCCAGAACTCGGTGTAGCCGTGATAGAAGATCTGGAAGTGATTAGATTCCCCGGTCCGCAGGTAATACTCAAGGCGAGGGATCGTCAGCTTCAGAACTCGGTCATCAAGCTCTGTGCTGCCGGCCTGAGCTCGACGTGCTGAGAGTTCGTACCCAAATGCATTCCAGGCATTGTCATATTGAACTTCGAACCGCTGCGGATACTGTTCCATGCGTTCGACGACATACTGCAGGCACAGCTCAGCACCAAGCACCTCGCCAATCAGGTGCAGCGGATGTGTCGCGGTGTTGCGGTACTGCTGCTGTTGACGCTTCAAAACGGTCGGCAATGTTTCGAACGCGAATCTCTGCACGGCTTCCTTTGTTCCTGGAAGCGTGTGACGATGAGCCGTATCGAAAGTCCCTGTCAGTCGCGTCACCAGGGTATACCGCACGTTTTCGTCCGGGGAGGCATCCAGTTCGGCAAGGCTCAGCGCGACAATCGGTGCAAACAGGTTGGCTCGCCCGGTGCCGATCGACACGGCACCGTCGTGTTCCAGCGCGTGATTGTAGAGCGACATCAGCCGGTCTTTCAGCCACTTCGTCTGGTCCGTGTTCACGGGCTGAGCAATAAACTTTTGCAATAACTGTTCGCCAACGGCGTGACGATTGGCTGCTTCCAGCAGGGTCACATAGCGGCTGAGGATTTCGTCATCTGCGTACGGCCACTGACCGTGATTGGCCTGCGTGTAGTCGCGGACTTCGATCTCCATCTGCCGCAGTGCTTCATCGCGTTGGCCGTAGCTGAAGAACAGCAGTTGACAGAGGTCCATCGTGATTGAAAGATGATCTCGCGATAAAGCCGGAGCCGTGTTCCGCAGTTCCCGCAGTTCGCGAAGCTGTTCGGCTTTCAGTTTCTCGTTTGGCAAGGCACCCAGCTGAAACAGGAACGTCGCCATCATTTTCGGTTCACCGTCCGCCCATTCACGCTGGAACGCACGTTGCATGGCGGTGAGACAAGCATCAATGTGCGGGCCGGGCTGGTTCAGCAGCTCCGAGGATTTTCGTTCGATCAGAGCTTCCAGCAAGTCGAGTGCTCGCAGATCGGTGACCGTGCGATCTCCTTCGCGAAGTTTGTTGATTCGAACAAGAATTTCATCCGCTGTCGCCTCATTACGAAGTTCCACGAGTATGTAATTCTGAAGACCCTGCAGGAACGCATACACCTGCTGTGGCGATCGACCGAGCATTGCATCAGGCACCATCTGTAACAGTCGGAAATCGCGACACGCACCGTACAAAGACTGTAACTGATAGAAGTAGTTTTCCGGCGAGGCCGATTTCTCGAACAGGGCTCGCAGCGTAAACAGTGTGTCCTCATTCAGTTCGCTCGGCAGCGGAATATCGGACCGTGACCAGCGATTCTGCGTCTGATACAGCATTTGCTGTAACGTGTTTTCGGGCATCTGTTTGAAGGATTCGATGCGACTGCGTTCGAAGGCATCGCGGCGATTGGACACGAGATACCAGTCCGACAACATGCGATAATCCGACGCCGTCAGCAGCTTGTCCTTTTCGCACGCTTCGAACAACTGGATTGCTTCGTCCAGCTTGCCGCGTTCAGCCAGCAGGCGAGCCAGCATCTGTCGCCACGGAGCGGTTGTCACATCGACGCGAATCCATTCCCTCAGTTCACGTTCCAGGTCGTCCGCTCGATCGAGCGCGATCAACAATCGGAACTTCACCTGTCGCCATGAGCCAGCGGACTCGCCGCCATTGCGGATGCCGGCATCGACATATTTTACCAGTCGCTCAACACTTTCCGCAGGGGCCTTCGAGCGTGCCGCCAGATTCATCACGGTTGCAAACGCACGCCGCTTCAACTGCATCTCGAAGAACTGCTTTGTCTGTTCTGACGCCGCCAATTCTTGCTCTTCGTCCGCTGGATCGGCGACGGCTTCATCAGAGTCGTTGTCGTCATTCAACTTCGGCGGCGCGTCGCCGAGAACCTGCCAGCACGCGGCTTCGGCTTCGACGAGGTTCTGTCCCAACTGGATATCGACCCAGATCTGTTCGATGCGGAACCATTCCGCCATTGGGCCGTCCGATCCAAGGGCCAGTTCGGCCAGCCGTGCGGCGAGTTCCGTGCGAGCGGTCTTGTGGATCTCGGCGTTCTTTTCCGCCAGCTCCTTGCGAGTCAATTTGTCCAGTTCGCCATGATCGTGCAGCATTTTTTCGCCCGACGCGATGCGGTTCGCGAGCATTGCGTCGACCAGGCGATACAGCGCCGGCAATTCCACTTCCAGTCGTTCCGATGCATCGGTTGCTGTGCTCAACTTTCGCAGCACTGCAAAGGCTTCCGTTTCAATTTCACTCGACCATGCCGTCGTCAGCAGGTTTTCAAATACAGCCGCGATGTAGGCGGACTTGTCGCTGTCAATTGCGCCAGCAATGCGTTCCCGCAGGAAGGGCAAGAGGCGGGATTCACGGAATCGACTGGAGTAAACCATGACCAGCGCGTCGCTGAACAACTGTTTTTGATCATTGTCTTCCGCCTGCTGCCAGCGTTGCCTGAGAGTGGCTGCGATTTGTTCCCAGACACTGTCTGGAACTTCGGTTGCATCGAGCTGCTTGCGGTCATCGATCGGTTCCGTCAATTCCAGCCGCCCGCTCAGCGTCCAGCCGACGAGCGAACTCCATTGCGTCGCGGACAGTGTCGCCCCTTCGTTTCGCAGCATGGTCAGCCATTCGCCGCGCAGTTGATCGGCGACATCGCTTTGACCGAAGTAATGATTCGACGTGCAGCGGGACACGATGTCAAAGTGATGCGGATGGCGGATGAAGAACCGAGCAGTCTCTGCCAACGGTGCAAACCAGCGCTCATCGGTTCGGTTGAGATTGAGGTCGGGCAAGTTCCCGTTTGCGAAATTCAGTGCGGCATTCAATCGCAACTGTTGAAGCGTCGTCATCTTTCCTTCCACGCGGCCTTCCTTCAGCCATTGATCCGCCAGAGCGTACGCAGCGTCGAGCTGATCATTGAACACCATCGCCGCCAGATGGTGGGCATAGGCTGAGTGGTACGAGTTCGTATCGGGATTTCGAGCGATCCATTCCGTCGTCCATTTTTGTAACTCATCCCATCGGCTCTGATTGCGCAGCAGTTCCGCAATCGCAGTTCGCAGCACATCATCGTCGGAGGGACTGCGTTCCGGACGAGCCAGTTCCTTCTGCAGCCATGCGAGAGCGTCGTCCGGCTGTCCGGCCGTGGCCA
>JAYTAK010000203.1:0-4680 GCA_043737515.1 Candidatus Kuenenia sp.
CCGGAAATGGTTCCGTTCGAGCGTCGGTCGTCCGAAGTCCATGGAGGCCGCTGCCGAAACACGCGGCCACAACCGAGCCATCAGCATCAATTCCGCCCGGCGAGCATTCACATAGACCAGCGTTCAAGGCGGCTCCCCAAAGCTGCCTTCTTTTACGCAAACGCAGATTTTAAGATGGATGGCACCATGACGCTTCCTTTGGCAGCAGTGTTTTTCAGAGCCAGCGCCAGTTCTGTCATCAGCCTTTCGAAGTCGCCCATCGCCGGGCCGCCATCAATCAGGAATGCCGTGCTATTATGATTGATCTGACTGGTATGACAGGCGGCACATGTCAAGCCAAGCCCTGGTGTTTCGTCCTCATACAATGCATCCTTGATGAAGCCGATGGGCAATCCATCGGGATTCGTTGGATTTGGTGTTCTTGGAATGTAACCAAGAGCCTGGATGTTTTTGGAGTCTCGGAACGAGTCCGTTGAATTCGGTTGTTCCAAGTGCAGGAACCAGTCATAAGGGACAAGCCGTGATCCTTGTGCCACATTGTAGAACTGATTCGATTGTTCGTCGGTCCAATTCTGTCACAGCGTCTTCACGGTGGTGATGCCAGGTCCAGCATCAATGCTGCGAGGGTTCTCTGCGGCGATCAGCGAAACGGGAGCGAACAAAAAGACAACGAAAAAACGCCTTCCAATTGACATCTTGAGTCTCCAGTAGACAATATGGGAGCGCTGATGGCCATCCTGACCGACGGGGCGAAAACTGTCAACCCGCCGTGGGAAGTGTTACTGAGACGAATCGACAACAGGTTTCGCGGTGTTAAATCTGACTGAAGACGATCACTGCTAAAGATCTCCGACCATCGGCAGGATGTGAACTGTGCCACAACTCAGCGGTCAAAAGCAAAAGGAACTCGTCCAATTGCTTGTTGAACATCTCAACGAGCCTGGGCAGCTCGACAGGGCTCTCGTTCATGCGGGACTTGGAAACCTTTCGAACTACTCGCAAAAAGGTACGCTGGGGGCTATGGCTTCGGAGTTGGTGCAAGCCCTGTCAGCTCAGCATCGCATTGTGACGTTTGTCGAAGCAGTGTTAGACAGTGACTTTCTGCAAGGTCATTGTCCACCTATCGAGGCCTGGCTGAAATCAAATCGCGAGGAGTCGCCCGACACGATTGTTCCGCCGAACCTGCCGCCATCACTGGCCGTCGGGATGCGTTGGGCATTAGTCCCCATTTGTGCCGTGGCCGTAATCGCAGTCCTCTTGAGTTACGCTTTTGGGTCACGACCTCCGATTGGACCTCTCCAGGGTGAACTGATCGACTTAACGAGTGCTGCACCATTGACGACCTACTATCAGTCTCATCCTACTCGCGCCGCTCGGGATCTCATCGACACGATCGCGGAAAAAGCCGATGCCGGTGCGTTTGGTAGTGTCTACTTCTGCAATCCCCTCGAAACTGACATTCGAAATCCGAAAGTTGAAGTGAATATCTTCGAAGGAAATCATCGCCTCGACGATCCCGATGGAACGGTAGAGATTCACTGGCTGCCGCCGGATCAAGACAAGGAGAAGGTTGGACGCTTGGGGCCGCGACAACATCTCACAGAAGAAGTGATAGGTGACACGCATGATGGCTTGGTACCTGCAAACACTGTCGTTGTGGTCGTGTATCAGTGCAAAGAGCCACGTCCCTTTCCGCTGACGTTTCAAGTCTGGGTGAAATAGCGACCGGTATGTTCTCGTGACATTTAACTATGGGGGAGATTGCCATGAATCGTTTGATCCTTTTGTTAGCGTGCATTGTATATTCACAGCCATTGGCTGCTCAGACGATCAAAGTGGACGTCTGGAGTCTGATACAGCCTTTCACTCCTCCTCAACCATCGCAGACGGCGTCGGTCCGCATATCAACGGCAGCTAACGTCCCGCCTGGGGCGACGATACAGCCGCAGAGGCCCGTTCCTTCCGGGCCAAATCAGAATCAGTACATCCTTGACGCAAGTCAGTTTGGTTCTGTCGTGGATGTCACTTGTCGGCAAACGGGCCATCATCCCTGGACGGTACGTGATTTGTATGTGGGATCCGGATCAGATCAGGACATCCACGTGCAGTTGTTTCGGTACGACTATCCGATCAAAGCTCCACAGTGCTTTGCTTTGAAAACAGAATATGAACTGCTGTTTCGGACAGAACAGCGATTGACGCCTCATGTGGAACGCAAAGAAATTCAACGCAGAGCACGATTGAAATACGCTGGCGGCCTGCTTGCGTTGCCTAACCCGTCTCGGCAGGATTTTCAGTCGCCTGCAACGCAACAAATGCTGGCAGAAATGACCTACGAAGATCGAGACGAACTGGATGACATGCTGAACGGCCTGTTCAAGCTCTATGACATGGATGGATTTGTCAGGTACACGCCTTCCGTCTGGCAAACAAGTTACGTCGCAGTAAACGGGCAGACCGTGAATAGCGAAGTACGACTGTTCGGCAATCACGGTACCTACTCAACTCCCGGCAGGACGCACGTGCTGGACAACATTGACATCGTCACTGAAGAAACTCAGGACGGGAACTTTACCGACATTATCACCGGAACATGGAGGTTTTCGCCGGGTAGTCCAAACGAATCCGCAGGAACGTTCCGATGGACAATCGATGGCAGCGGAGATCATTTCAACGGGACTTTTCAGATGGCAGGTGGCAACCAAACCTGGAACTGGACCGGGAATCGACTGGAAATGCAGATCCGAAACGAATTCAATTTCAGGACATCAGGTATCGATGAAGGCATAGCCGCTCCAGCAGTTGAAGCCCCTGCACCCGCAGAACCTCCGCAGTAACTCAGCAAAGTGTTTCCTTTGAGATTCAAGGAGCCGTTCACACGGATCAAGAGAAAATTCAATGCACATCAATGGCCCCGAACAGGGGAAACTCTCAAAGGCAATTCAGAGTGCCTTTCCGAATCAGATGAAGCTCGGCCCTGCGATCAAGTCGCAACTGGACGACGACTTGAACAACTTCGTCGTCAATTGGGGAACCTTCCCGGATACCGTGAACGAGATGATCACAGCCTACAATGCTCGGTACAAAATTGGACCGCTTGTGTCGGCACTGCTGAACGAAAACCCAACAAACGAAAAACTGCTGGAGTTCGCCTGGCGGCATCAGATCATCAAGCGGCCCGGCGGCGCGATGGGCCAGTTGGGGGCGGATGACGGTTCGCTGGAACGAATGCTGGAGCCGATTCGCGGGTTTACGGATGTGGGGGAAATGTTGCTGCGGCTGGGGCAAATCGTCAATAGCGTTTGCCAGATCAGCTATCCCGTGCCTAAGGGAATCGAGTATGGGACAGGCTTCTTGATTGGAAACAGTACACTGCTGACAAACTGGCATGTGGTTGAACATGTCACTGACGAGAATCGCAAGGATGTAAAGCTGCGGTTCGACTACCGGACTGGACCAGATGGCACGACACTGTCCCAGGGGGTCGAGTATCGGCTGGTCGATGGTGATGACTGGCTGCTGGACACATCACCCTACGACCCGGACACTGACAAGGGCGTTCGATCACTCGCAGAAGAGCAGAAGCTGAACCGGAATCCGGAGAATCTGGATTACGCGGTTCTGCGAGTCGCGGGTGAACCGGGAAGCAAGCCGATCGGTTCTCGTGAGTCGAGTTCATTTGTCCTTCGAGGCTGCTTGCCGCTGAGCGAAGCGGTCGATATTCCCGATGACTTGAATTCCGCAGCCTGGTGCTTCGAGCATCCCTATGAGAACGGGATGAGCCGTCCACTGCAGTGCGACAACAACAAGCCAGGATTCCTGGGTGTCAATCCGAATCGGACCCGTGTCTGGTACACCATCAACACCCTCGGTGGATCGTCCGGCTCACCGATCCTGACTGGCAAGTTGAAACTCTGCGCACTCCATCATGCGGGCGGCAAGGACTGGCCCGCACCAGGACAGTACCTGTACAACCGGGGGATTCCGCTGGTCACGATCCGGGATCTGCTGACGAAGCGGGGGAAGCTGGGGGAGATCAAATAGCCAGCATCTCCGAGCGCTGGTTTCTGCCTACGGTCTCAGTTGGAGAGTCGACTCACTCGGAGTCCGCCGCAAGTCAATCTCGTACTTGCCGCCACGCTGCGGATCGTTGGCCCAGTCGACGTACTTCCAGATATCAAAATTCGGCTCCTCTCCCTCGTAGAGCTTCGCATCGAACACGCCGGCTTCGTCGAACTCCTTGAGCAGAGTGTTTCGCACCTCTTCCACAATCAGCGGGCTCTTCAGGATTGCCAGGAGATTCAGCCGTTCGGCTCGCTCCAGCCTGGGAATCAGGCTCCCCAACGCTTTGCCAAGGCCCGAGGGCATGTCTAAATCGGTCTCCATCCGCATTACGATCGCAGCAGCGAGTGGCTGTGCATCTTTGGGCTCCAGCTTCGCACTCAAACTCCCCAACGATACGACAAGGCGGGAGAGCATGGATGGATCCGTTTCGGTCACCATCCGCTTCACGATCGCGGCGGCGATTTGCTGCACATCTTTGGACTCCAGCTTCGCACTCAGGCTCGCCAACTCTTCGGCAAGGCTGGAGAGCATGTATGGATCCGTTTCGGTCTCCACCCGTTTCACGATCGCGGCGGCGATTTGCTTCACATCTTTGGGCTCCAGCTTCGCACTCAG
>JAYTAK010000204.1:0-4679 GCA_043737515.1 Candidatus Kuenenia sp.
TTTGTTCGTTTCACGTATCGAACTTTTTCCGACTGGTTGCATGAGTTTTCACCGTTGACAGGCAAACACTCAAATGTCGCAGTCATTGTTCTTTCAAACAGACGTCCTTTTCAGAATGCGTCCGGCCGTGATCATCACTTCGTTTTTGACGCTGCTGACGACAGCGCTCACGGGGACACTGTTGGCCGATGAGACCGCCGCCCTATCAAACCGCCGCGTTTTCGTGACATACGAATTGCATGAGAATCTCCCCGCAGGAACTCCGATTGCGCGATTGCTGGATCACAATCTGACGCTGAAGAATTTTCGACTTGCCGACACTCACGATCATCCTGGGTTGACCGTGGACGCGCACGACGGTTCCATTTGCATCGGTCGTGACGGTCAGATGGATTTTGAGTCGCATCAAGGACTTCGGTGTCTCGTGCTGGCGGACGAAGATCGTACGGAGGACGATCAGTTTCTTGAGGAATTCTCCGCCGGGCTGCTGGAAGAAGGACTCGCCGCTGGAACATTGAAATCGCTTTCGACCGGCACCGTGACGTTCGACATCACCATCCTGCTTCGAGACGTGCCAGAGCCGCCCGAGCTGCTGGACGCGAATCTGCTGATGCAGGTGCTCGAAGATTCTGACGCCGAATGTGAAACAGTCGCGGCCATCAATCCGCAGGCATCTGAAGGACTGCAATACTTCATCGCGAGCGGGAATGAAGACAACGTCTTTCAGATCGATCCCCACACGGGCACCTTGAGCCTGTGCGGTCGTGATGCCCGGCACTTTGATATGATGTCAACACACGAACTCGTGATCCTTGCCGAAAATTCGGCAGGGCTTTCTGACACAGCAAACGTGATCGTGTCCGTTTTCAACGAGACTCCTCAGACCATTCCAGCGTCTGGCACGGTGACGGCACAGGTCTCTGGACAGAATTCGGCATTGGAGTCGGCAGACTCCGAATCGGCGGCAGCGATTGCGGCTGAGTTGCCATTTGGGCTGCCATTCGGGCTCCTTGTGAAACCTGATCACGGAGTGGAATCCAGTGTGCCGTTGACTGTGGTGCAGAATGATGGGAGTCAGTCGATCCCTGCGGGAGACCCGGCCGAACATCTCGCGTTGGCAGAAACCGATCCGGAATCAGTCATCACCGAACCCGCTTTGCCGGATCTGAACCTTGACGCGATTGACATGGTCGAAGTCGGAAACTGGGTCGCCGAGACCGACGACGGGAATGCCGATTCGAAGTCTGCGGACTTATCGACAGCCACCCAGACTGAATCAACGCTGTCACCGCCGGGAGAAAATGCCAGGTCGGTCTCGCGTGGAATCCTCTGGTCCGTCGTGGCCCTGATCGTGTTCGTGTTGGCCAGCATCGCCGCCGCCGCCATTGCACTGTCGCGCGCTTCTGCGGCCCGGGATGCAATCCTCGAAGAAACTTCCAGGCTGAACGACGAAAAACTCGAAGCTGATGCTTTGCAATTGCTCAAGATGGAGTCTGAATCCGGACCCGGTTCAATTCCGACAGAGTCCTCAGCGCCGGAATCTGTGTCCACTGCGGATCAGGACTGGTTGATCAGTCAGCTTCAGGACCAACTGGCGTCCCGCGATCAAATCATCGCTCAGCTTCAAAAGGAACTTCAAGCGGTCAGTCGAAGTTGCGCAAAGCCGACATATTCCGATGATGACATTGACTATGGAGACAGTGACGATGCATGGGACGATTGTGGCACGTCTGCCGAGATCGATCCACAACCGAAACAAACCTCTGTCCTGCTGGCGCGAACTGCACAGCACTGCGAATCTGAAACAGCCGCGCGGTCCAGCTTGATGATGGCTCGTGAGCGACTGGAAGAAGAATTCACGCGCCACACATCGACACTGCCAGCCCGCAACAACCACAATCCGCCCGAAATGAGTTTTTCTTCCGGATCCTCCGCTGCCGCTGTTGCGACTCTGGAAAAACCGGAAGACCTGCGCAACGAATTGTCCGACCTCTTTGAAATGCAGGCGATCGAAAGACCGGAGACTGTCACTCAGCGTCCTGAGGTTGCAGCCGCTTCAGCCACAGCGAAGTCTGCCGAGGCTGAACGGCAAGCAGAAGATTCGCACCTTGATTCGATCAAGAATTATCTGTCGCAGTTGCTTGATCGATCAGCGGACTCGACATCACCGGAAGTGATTCTCGCAGATCGTCGCAAGACTGACAATCAGTATCGCGGTACGGATCGGCGAGCGACGCCGGAGCCCACTCGCAAGCCGGTGAAATCATTTCTGGATGCCTATATGTCGACGCACGGCGGCGAACTTGCTGGAGCCGCTGACACCAGTCCCGTGCTGCCGTCGGCTGAAAAAGCTGAAACACCGAGGCCGCCATTAAAGCCTCGGACTCCAGTCGATGTCGAGTCGATTCGGGAATCCATGAATTCGTTCCGAGCCGTAGCGATCCAGTCCGTGGAAAATGCTGTGCTCTCACACGACATGCGGCAGGCAGAAGGGACGGTTGCTGTCCGCAAAATCATGATTGCGGGACTGATCGCAGTGACCATCATGGTATTTCTCGCAAATATGGTGAAAGCCATCGAGTTCAGCATGCTCAACTGGCTGATGGTGGCTGCCGTCTTGCTGGCGACGGCTGAACTGGGGCTGCGAATCTACAGCAATCGCAGACAGAAGAGTCGGATCTCCGCGACGCTGCATCCGCAGGCACTGAAACGCCCAGGCAGCAGATCAAATGATTGTGAAACGCCGGTTGAGTAGTCACTGCATGGCAACACTGACCTGACCTCAGTATTCTGTGCCTGTTCGCTTTGGCGAGTCTGCCTGAACTTCAACAGCAGCGTTGATGCAGACGACCGGAGCCTGGAACAGAGGCAGTTGAGGATGACAGGTACAATGATGTGGCTCAATCCGCTGTTGCGAAACAGAAATACAATCCGGCTTTCCGTACTGACCGCATTTTTTTTCACAGTCAACGTTTGTGATCAAGCCATCGCGGAGGATCAAGCGATCACGATCACGTCGCCGACTCCGGGCCAGGTGATTCAGCGAATTGGATTTGACCCACAGAACACTGCGAACGCAGAACCGGGTGCCTCAGCTTTCGGCCACGCACGGATTGAAGTTCAGGGGACGCTGCCCGCCGAAATGCCCGCAGACGCAACGCTGCAGTATCGTGTGGTCCTGAAGGACGGCGGACAAGGGCGATCAACAGACTGGACGCCGATCAATTCAGCCGCTTTGAATCTGCAGGACCGTGCGTTCCGTTTCTTCGTGATTGTCCCGGCCGGCGGCTGGTATCGCCTTGAGCTGTCAACAACTGAAGACTCCGCCGGACCACGCGCATTCGGTGCTGTCGAACGCTTCGGCGTCGGCGAAGTGTTTGTGATCGCCGGGCAATCGTATGCGACAAATACAAACGAAGAACGTCTTCGAATCAGCGATCCTCAGGAACGCATTTCGGCTCTGGACGTTTCGAATTCCACCTGGGCCGCAGCACACGATCCGCAACCCACTCCCGACGGCAGTGACGGCGGCTCCATCTGGCCGGCGCTGGGTGATTCGCTCCTGAAAGAATTTCAAGTGCCGATCGGATTTGCCAACGTGGCAGTCGGGGGCACGTCGTCACAGCAATGGATGCCGGATGGAACACTGCATCCGCGTCTTCAGCAGGCCGGCAAATCGCTGGGCCGATTCCGCGCGGTGCTGTGGCAGCAGGGCGAGTCCGACGTGATTGCGAAGACGTCGGTTGAAACGTACATTTCAAATCTGCAGACCATTCGCCAGTCGGCCGTTCAAAGCTGGGGATTTGAACCCGTCTGGCTGCTTGCGAAATCCACCCATCATCCAACGGTTTACAATGACCCGGAAGGCGAAGGCCGCATTCGCCAGGCAACCGAACAGCTCTGGACGATGCCGGGATTCGGAGTCGGCCCGGACACCGATACACTCACCGGCGAAAATCGCGGCGATCAGCATTCCCGCCGTCACTTCAGCGCCATCGGACAGCGTCGCGCTGCCGCGCTGTGGCATGACGTCCTCAGCCGCCGACTCAATGCAACTCCGACCGTCCGGGGCGAGCGGGGTGTTGATTTAAGGCGGGATAAGCTTTCAGCTTGTCAGGTCTTTCAAAAAAACACTGAGTTTTGATACCGCGAAGGCAAGCTGGAAGCTTACCCCACGTAGAATTCAGATTAAATCAACAGACCGCTAGCCGTGCAGGTTCACTACAGAAGACGAGTAAACAGAATTGTGCCAGCGTCTTGAGATCCTTGGCGGGCTCGCCCGCTACCGAATCTCATCTGCCGCATCAATGGCTTCGCCGCCGTGTCTGGTGCGAGCCGACGGAGCGGCTCGCCTACGTCGGTCCGCCGCTCCGTCGGCGGACATCTGTCGCTCTGCGGAAATCCTCTCAGTAAAATCAATCTCCCAACGTTTGCTGAGCAGCGTCCAGGGTGCCGGAGTTTTGCGTAAACTTTTGCCGAGCCACGCAGATGGCCATCATCCAGTCTGGGACGAGAGAGATCGGCGCTCGAAAGATTCACTTTGCCAAGTTGTGCATTGCCAGAATGATCGCAAGAAACAAGGTATGAAATGAACCGGCAGAGACTGCCGCAGAGGATCGGGTGACTGGGCCAATCAACCCAGAACACAGAGCCGTCATTTTGCCGTTAAACAAGCGGAA
>JAYTAK010000205.1:0-4677 GCA_043737515.1 Candidatus Kuenenia sp.
CATGAAGAAGTCGTTGATGTATCCTGCGACTTTGAACAGCCAGTTGCGTGACAGTGTGGCAGTTGATGGAAACCATCGGCGGAAAAAACGATCAAATCGTCGACTGCGCTGCAGCAGGCTGTGGACCTGAATTGCGTCTGTCGCATTTGAAGACTTTGTGATTTCTGTCATTTGCCGGATTGAACCCTGTCACCGAACCAATTTGCCAAGCGTTCGCGGAAGGTTATTTGCCAACTCAACCCCATTCAAGGCTGGCGATCGAAGTTTGTCGAGCGGAGAAACAATTGGACAGCGACCGTGCCAGTTTGTCCGCTTGGGTGCCGTTTGGTTGCGTGCAATTAGCTGGAATTGACTCCGATGAATGAATTCGCAGTGACAACACTCAGCCTCAATGGTACGCTCTGCGGCATTGCGACAAAGTTGCCCTCGGTCCGGAAGTCGTACTCCAGGGGAAATGGACTGTTCTGAATGGCTACGAATCATGCGTTCAGCGGGAATTCTGTCAGACCCGACGATTTCTCAGACCTCGATCCAGTAGTGGACGACGACAATGCATTTGATGACGCCGGTGGGCAATCAGTTGTCAGCGTCCATTTGCCTTCCTCTCAGTTCATTCTGTGCAACAGTTCGACGGCCATGCTGGCCCATCCACTCATGTGGATCGCCGCCGGGACATCGGTCTTTTTGGCAGCATGGCTTTTTCCATCCTCACTTTACGCACAGTTCTTTCAAACAGAATCCCGAGTCTTTCTGGACTTGACCTCATTACTTTATTCTGGCGCGTGTGTGCTGTTGACTTGTATCGGGTTGTGGGTTGGCGGTGGCGGTCGTTTCTTTGATTTCCCTCTCCGATTTGCAGCAGGAACCGACCTCGACGAGGCACCAGCGACCCGCATCAGTTTGCTCCTGTTAATGATCGCGGCAAACATCACTTCCGTGGCTCTTTTTTTCAGGGCGGGCGGAATCTCCGCAGTGATCGCCTCGCTAAAAGGTGAGACTCTGCTGAATGTCGGGCTGCTCGACGTAGTGCAGAATAGTGGCGGGATGCTGTGGATTGCCGCACTTCTGGCACCAGCCGCGTTTTTGCCACTGGCCTGGCAACTCTATCGCAGTCAACCAGGTGCCGCATGGACGAGGCTGCTTGTCACCGTATTCGCAGGAACCTATGTCGTAGCCGCGTTCCTGGCGTCGCGGCGAAGTTTGTTTGCAAGTCCGCTGCTGGGTCTGCTGATCGTTTATCTTGTCTGGCCATCACGGCGTGGACTTACACAAGTCAGAGCGATCTCAGTGTGTGCGATTGCTGCTCTGGTTGTCATCGTACTGTTTTTGAGCCTGGGAGCGATACGCCGAGGCTGGAACGGACCTCAGGATGTCGTCTCCGAACCGGTGCGTTACCTGATTACACCCTATAACACTCAGGCTTTGATGATCCATGGCGAACTCGTATTGCCTGGAGCGTCAAAGGGATACTACTGGACGGAGTGGATCTGGAAGTTTCCGCTCCTGGACAACGTACTGCATCTCGAAGAGTGGCGGTCAATGTTTCTGGGAGAAAAAGGTCTTCACGGAGTGAATGAAAGGCATGGAGTACTGAAGTCGCAGGGCGTTCAGACTGTAACCTCGTTGCCAGCATTCGCCTGTTCCTTTTTCGACCTGGGCTGGTTTGGACCGCTGCCGTTCTTCCTGACCGGCTGGATCGCCGGATTTTCGTGGCGCGGTTTTCTGCGTGGTTCTTCCTGCCAACTCCTGCTGTTTCCGGTCATCGCCTATTCTTTCGTGGAATGGAGATGTAACCTTCTTTTTCCGTCACTTCATTCAGATTATGTTCTCATGCTGATGTGTTTCATCAAGCTCGGATTGCTGTTTGAAACAGGGAATCGGTTACCGGTAATCGTCCGTCGGTCAGCGAGAGCCTGATCGTCCAACAGAATGCACGAGGCCACGATGTGTGTGTATCCAGGAGCTAAGAGAAGGCAGGAATGTTGAATTCACAATTGATCTGGGCGACGGCAGTGTGTTTGTTCAGTCTCGTATGGCTGATCCTGCTGCTGCGTCACGGTCCACATCGAGCGCTTGGAATTGTCGTGGTCCTGACGTTCTTGATGCCCGTCTGGGTGAAGATGCCGATCCTGGGCCAGGACATCAGTTGCCGCACGGCCATTGCCATTGTGGCCATGGTGGGATTCTGTGTGCATCGCGACGGGAAGCTTCTGACACCGCTGACACTGCTGGATCTGTGCATGGTGATGGTCTGCGTTCTGGACGGCGTCTCTGATGTTGTGGTTGATGGGTGGAGCTGGGCAACTCCCGTCAGGGCGTATGGTGAGTGGATTCTGCCGTACGTTGCCGGCCGATTCGCAGTGCGGGATTCTGACGATTTGAAATCACTGGCTCCATGGGTGGTTGGCGTCCTCGTCGCACTCAGTCTGTGCGGTCTGTTTGAATCGGTATCGGCAGTGAACCCCATCGAATTTGTGTTCGGCAATCGTCCGTTTGACGGATTCCCAAGGAACGCAAATCGATTCGGTCTGAAGCGGGCGTTTGGGAACACCATGCATCCCATGTTCTTCGGGATCTTGCTGTTTGTCCTGATACCGTGGTGCTGGGCTCTCATGCGGTCGTCGATCAGCGGTGCGGGGCGGGCCACCGGTGTCGCGGCGTTTTTGACGGCGATTGGCGGAATCTGTTCTACCATTTCGCGTGGCCCGGTCCTGGCACTGGCAATCGCGATGCTGGTCATGGGTGCGCTCTGGCTGAGGCAGCTTCGCTGGCCCATGACGCTGGCAACCATCACCGGCATTGTTGTCTTGGCCGTGTTTCCCACTCAGATGCTGAATCTTCTTGAAGTTGTTGTCAATGAAGAAAACAGAAAATCACTTGTCGAAGTGGATGGACAGGCGGCTGAATATTCCAGTGCGAAAAGTCGGCTGCTGATTTTTTCCGCCTATGGAGACGCGCTGCGACATGCGGGGCTGACAGGCTACGGCAGCAAAAAGACCACTGGTTTCCCGCCGAATATTCCCTACCTGCAGAATACACGACACACTGTCGATCGCCTGCGTAACGTGGACAACGCCTATGTCCTGTTTACATTGCGGTTCGGTTACCTCGGAATGTTTGCGTTCATTCTCCTGTTGCTGGCTGCAATTATTACAGCCGCAAAGGTGTCGCGGGATACAGAGCTGAAAAATCTGTTTGCGGCGATCTGCGGAAGTCTGGTTGGACTGGCGGCAGTGCTGTTGTCCGTATGGTTTTGCTACGACTTCGGATTTGCAGTCTTATGGACAATGGGAATCCTTTCCGGCAAGACAATCTTGCCGGACCGGACTGTTTCTGATCCAATACACCTTAGTGGTACGGCTCGAAAGAGTCTTTCAGCGACATTCTGATGCCAGAGCAGTGCCAGCATCATCGAAAAGGACTAGTCTGACATGCAGTCGAAAACGATACTTGCGCCTCTGACGATTTGCACATTCCTGGTGACAGGAGTCGTTGTTGCGTCTCATATTCTGCTGCAACCGGACGCCCTGGGCACGACAGAATCCCCATCGCTGATGAATGCGGGACTCGGCGATCCTGCGAACGCGGCGAGTTCAATTGAGGCCATGTCAAAGACGCTGTTGATGACTGGCGTGAGTCCTGCAGTTCCTGAAGTTCGCACGATGCCGGTTGTCCGGTCGGTGCCGTGGGAACGCCAGGCACTGGGTCGCGAATTTCGCCGCGCCGGTGCACAGTTGTCCTGCAGCCTGTTGGAACCGGGCGTCAGTGTCATTCAGCCTTTGATCGCTCCCACGCCAGGCACCGCCGGGCCGATCGGACGACAGTCTGCTTTCTCGCTCAATCTTGAAGTTGATCCCGCCGCAAAATCCAACTTGCCTCGGGTGACGCGAGGTGCGATCGAAAGTTATCTGAGTTCGCATCAACTGACGATCCAGCCGGTGTATTACCACACGGCCGAAGGCAAGCCGTTCTTCGGTCCCCAGATCCGCGCGGCATTCGTGGCAGTCGCCAGTCCCGAGAAGACAACTGAAGCGGAAGACATGATTGTCGCTGCCATCAGAGAACTCAGAACACTTGGAATTTACTGGGACGCGGAGACTCCGCTGGTGCCGGAACAGGCTCGTACGATGATCCTTGCATTTAAGTACAGTCTGGATACCAATATCGCAGGCACGGGAAAGTCTAAATCGGATCAGGAGTACGAACTCCTGTTCCTGCATCTGCTGAAAAATTCGTCCGCCACAGCACCAAAGCTGGCAGTGTTTGCCACATCCAACGGTCGGACCGATCTGAATCTGCTTGAGACCTCCGATCCCATGTCAACTCAGCAGAAAGCCGTCATCGCCGCTCGTGTCCGCTTTGGTGAATTCAACATGATGGGAATGTATCCGGCAAACCCGGTGGTGACCGGCGTTTTCCATCAGGCTCAACTTTCGCTTCCCGTTGATTCCGTCAAAGCGCTGCTGGAAGGTTTTGCAACTGGCAAGCCACGATCGTTGCCAGACGTGCTGGATGAGCTAACGAGCCGAGGTACGACGGGCAACACGAGTGACCTCTTCAGTCCTCCCGCTTCCCCAGTCCCTGAACCAACAGCCGTTGAACCAGAGAAGCAATAGGTCAGTGCCTGCAGCGGATGCCTGAGCGATGGCGTGGACTTAAGGAATTTCAACGGCGAGC
>JAYTAK010000206.1:0-4675 GCA_043737515.1 Candidatus Kuenenia sp.
TGCCGGAACGGCGCTGCGCTTGGTCCGGCCTACCGACTCTTGATGGATCGGGTGGCCGGGGCTGGACTGAGCGGAGCGAAGGAAGCCCCGGGGTTTCGGGCTGGCACCCTCCAACCCCGGCCACCCATCAATCAATCGGTTGGGTTAATGCTCTGATTCAGAACGGAGCGGATTCATCTGCAGGACCAAAGTCGGCATCGTCATCTGCGGCTGCGGCGGCTCCTTCGCCCGCTTTCAGAAGTTCGTAATCCGTCGCTTCCGCGCTGAGGAAGTATTTGACTTCGCTCTGTTCATCGCGTTGCCATTTTCGTCCGGTCAGTCGGTACGTGACTTTAATCGTGTCGCCGACATTCAGGTTGTCCACCATGTCGCAACTGTCTGCGATGAACTCAAGCGGCAGGTAGTTGGTAAATCGCCCGGTCACCTGTTCGAGCACGACCGTGCGTTTACGAAACCCCTTCTGGCCGAAACTCTTCGTCTGTTCGATCAGATGCACCTGCCCTGTCACGGTTGCTTCACTCATTGCGATTATCTTTCAACGTGCTGTTATTGACTATTTCGTGTCGGTTTTTTCTACCGCTTTTTCTTTGGCGTCCACAGGCGGTTCGTCTTTCACAATGCTTGCCTTCTTGATGAAATCGAGCTTCGGGAATTTCTTGTTCAGATATGCGTTGCCACTTTTCTGAAGTAATTCCTGATTCGGATCGTCGCCATATTGAGCGTTTATCGCATCGACAACGTCCATGCCGTCCACGACCTGTCCGAACGGAGCGAAACCGTCCTCATCCAAACGGGAGTTGTCTCCAAAGTTAATGAACACCTGACTGGTACGCGAGTTTCTCTCAGAACTCTTCGCGTACGTAATGAAACCCCGCGTGTTTGACTTGATCACAGGTTCATCTTTGATTTTCGCGTCAACCCAGTTCTTCTGGACCTCCGGATCACCGTTGATGCCCCATTGCACCATGAAATCTGGCAAGACGCGGAAGAAGCGACAATCGTCATAAAATCCACTCTCCACCAATCTGTGGAATCGGTCGGCACCATTCGGAGCCCACTCACGGTGAACTTCGACGGTGAAATTTCCTTTCGACGTTTCGAACAGCACTTTATATGTCTCCGGAGCCTGTTCCGCTGCAGGGGCCTCATCAGCCATCAACCGAATCCCGGACGACAGAGCGACACACAATACCAGCGCAAATCGAGCAACAGTCTTCACAAAAACCTCCATTGTTTAAAGTCACGAAGCGAACTGCCGAATTCTAGCGACTGACGATGCGATGTATACGCAGCACGCCAATTTGCTGCCCAGGTTTTTCGTGGGATAAGCTTCCAGCTTGTCGTGTTTGCCAAAAGGCAATGAGTTTTCATGGAGCGATGGCAAGCTGGAAGCTTACCCCACGTAGAAATCAGGGCTGCGGCGGACAATCGACCAGGCGGAAAGCGGCACGCAGGACGCCATCGGCGGATTCGATTCGAACCAGGCGAATCCTTGGAGAACCAGGCAGCGATGTCGGAAGATCGAATTCCTTGGGCAGCGTCGCGACCGGTATTTGTTTCAACAGAGACTGCGTCGCGTCTTTGACGACCGACATCCACACTGTGCCGGATTCAACTGTCGTCACCTGATTTTCATCGGTGGCGGTGCCAAGAGCCTGCTCCACGGGCTCGATCCCATCCGTCGGCTCAAATGTCGTGTCCGATGGAATCCGAAGCTCGGGAATTACAGGCTTTGGATCAGGCTGTTGAACGTCGGTAACGGGAATGGAATCTGCAGCATCGCCGACATCAACCTGACGCAGAGCCACAGCCCATTGATCGTCGGAAACACCACGCCCCCGCATTCGCCATGTCGTCGTCATCCAGCCGCTCGGCGCTGCGCCTTTGGGGAGAATCTGAAATGAAGTTTCGATGCACACATCGCCGCGATCGAAGCGAATGGCGATTGGCTGTACCTTTGCAAGCTGAATTGAAAACGCCGTCGGTTCTGCCGACGAATTCCTTTCAATTTCCCGAAACAACTGCATTAACGATGCCAGCGACCATTTTTCCTCCCCAGCGTTGTTCCAGATTTTCGAGGCTTTTCCAACCTGAGTATCCGTCAGCACCAGACCACCGGGAACGTATTTCTCCAGCAGCGCGGTTGCAACCGAATCTGAAAGTGTGAACGCCACTTCTTCCCCGTTCGCAAGCTGCGGGACGTTGACGGGGAGTGAATTGAAGAGTCCACTTTCCACAACGCCCCGACTTTGCGGAATCGCCGCGATGGAAAACGATGTCGCCGACGACCTCGCGACCCAACTCATGGGTGCGGCTTGTAAAGTCGATTCGACCTGCGCCTGAAGACCGGCCAACTGTCGCTTCAGTGAAGCGAACTCTTCATCGACGATGCGATCGACTTTTGGCAGCACTGTCCGAGTCACATCTTCTGCGACAGCCTGATTGATCTCGGCCTGCCGACGCGTCACCTGTTGCCACGCCACGCGATCCGACAGCGGACGCAGCAACGGCATTCTTGACCCGACGGCGCTGACAACACGATGTGGTGCCTGAGATGCCTGAATCGTGCCATATCCAGGCTTTGTGAGAAAGGTCTTGCCGTTAAACCAGAACGACTTCGTGATTTCAAAATGGTGCTTGCCTGTGCTGTCGATCATGACCTGAGGATTAATCCCGGTCGTCTGACTGCTGACATCGCCGGTACTCACGACATCAAAACGCATGCTGCCAGCGTCTGGAAAAATCCTCAGTCGCGTTTCTGTGGTCGTGGTCTGTTGTCCCTGGACATCGCTGCCCAGGATGTTCGTGACCACCGGCTCCTGCTCCGTTCGCGTACGCACCAGCCGCTGTTCAAGTGTGGCATTCCGGATCGTCATTCCAAAGAAAGGTTGCGCAGGCTGCTGCGCGACAGTCTGAGGCAGCGTCAGCAGCATGATCAGCAGTCCGCACACGTTTGGAATTCTCTCACGACCCATGTTCTTGCCGAAATGCATTTGAAACGCACGTTGATTCGAGATAATGAACCACGATACCCTGTTCGGAGACCGCGAATTATTGGCATGCTTCGACGTAAATTCTACCCCTTGGATTGAACTTCTGGTGATCTCTGAAGCTGCAGGACCGATGCTATTTGAAAAATCAACCTTCGTGGCTGCGATGCGTGAAGCTGTCCAGCGCGGACATTCTGTGCTGAATCCACAGAATTCTGGCTATTCAGGCGTTTTGCGAATCCAAAGCCAGGGACTTCACGTTCGCAGCGAATCACCCGACGCTTTGGTTTCTGTAACGCGGGAATGCTACAATCCAAAAGGTGGGGTAAGCTTCCAGCTTGCCATCGCAAGCTAAGAATTCAGTTTTTTCTGACAAACTTGACAAGCTGGAAGCTTATCCCACTTTAGGTCAACAGACTGATACCGCCGTGCCGCTGAGGATTTTTCCATGCGACTCATTTCTGCAACTGCTTTGCCGCTGGCGGGGATTCTGTTCCTGATCCCATCGCTGTTGCTTGCGCAGGTCAAAGACGAAGCAGCCGCACCGGTTGGGGTGCCGAATGCCGAACTCGCGCGCAAACCTTTCGGACAATTTGTCACCATAGGTAACCAGGTCGATGATCCACTTGTCAGCCAGCTCACCAATCTGACGCGCGAACTGCAGACCCGTGCCGTGCGCGAAAAGCGCCAGGCGATACTGGTGCTGGAGATTTCGGCAGGCTCAAGCCGACAGGGTCAGATCCATGATCTGGCAAAGGTTCTGGTCTCACCGGAACTCAGCAATGTTCGTACGGTGGCATGGATTCCGAAAACGCTCGACGGAAATCATGTCATCCTGGCGTTGGCGTGTCACGACATTTTCATGCACCCCAATGCCGCTCTGGGAGATATCGGTCGCGGCACGGCACTGTCCAACGTGGAACAAAATTTCGTGCTGGACATCATCGATCGTGGCCGCAATCTCCGGATGTCGCGGGCCATAGCGAAAGCCATGATGGACCCCGCCAGCGCGGTCATGCGCGTGTCACTGGAAGACGGCGACGGAAAAGTTCGCCAACAGTTTCTGACGGCGACCGAACTTCGTGACCTGCAGAATCAGAACGTGGTGATCTCTCAGACTGACACCGTCAAAGATCCCGGTCAGCCGGGACTGTTCATAGGCAGCGAAGCAGCGAGTTCCGGATTTTTGGTCGCCGCCACACCAGCCAATCGCAATGAAGTGGTTGCGACCCTCAATCTGCCGCTGGAAGCCATGCGGGAAGCCGACAGCAATGATGCAAAAGTTGTGGCCCGCGTCATTGCCATCAATAACGTCATCGACAAACTGCTGGCGGATTTTGTGCAGCGCGAAACTCAGCGTGCAATCGCCGACGGCGCCAACATGATCATTTATGATATTGACTGTCCCGGCGGAGACAAAGACCACTCGCAACACGTTGCTTCGCTCATTGCTGAACTTGATCCTGCGAAAGTGACCACGGTTGCATGGGTCCGCAAAGAAGCCATTCAGGCCGGTGCTCTTGTGGCGATCAGTTGTGATCGTATCTTTCTGGCCGACGACGCAACGATCGGCAACATCGATCTGAAAACCATGCGGCTGAATCGCGGTCATCGGCTGGCACCTGCAGGTGACGTAGCTCCGGAAGAGTTGCAGCGTCTCCTGACGCTGACTGACTCGATCGCGA